>JBJTMN010000215.1:0-3541 GCA_046070545.1 Ferruginibacter sp. | reverse complement strand
TATTAAATGATGTTTTAAGCAAGGTAGACCCGGTGCTTTCCCAGGTCACAAAAGCGATTACATCTATTGATTCTGTTTTAATGAACATCAATCATATTCTTGATCCTTCAGCTAAAAATAACATAAGTGCTACCCTGGCCAATCTTAATAAAACTACCAGCAACCTGGTGGGTGCATCCGGTTCTTTAACAACGCTTTTAAACACACAATCGGGCGCTTTGGCAGGCACATTGAATAACCTCAATTCTTTTACCGGCAATCTTGAAAAAAATAACGGCAAGATCACCAGCCTGGTAGATAACCTGGATAAAACGGCAGCCAATCTTTCGCAGCTTGACCTGCAAAAAACATTGGGTGTTTTGAATACCACCATCGGCGATCTGAAATCTACCATCGGCAAACTGAACAATACTTCGGGTACTGCAGGCTTATTACTGAACGATACCAAACTATATAATAACCTTACTGCCACTGCCAATAAACTCAACCTGCTGCTGGATGATGTAAAGACAAATCCAAAGAGATATGTAAACATTTCAGTGTTTGGCAAAAAGAATACCAGCCCCGGATTAACAGTACCATTGCCTGATACCGTGAACGCCCCTTATATCAAACAATAAAATTTTACCATTCTGTTATAAAATAAAAATCTCAATTTACAGGCCGAACAAAAACAGCACCATTGCGATTGAAATTTACCATCAGCAAATTCTTTCTTCTTATTTTACTTGCAGCCGGTTATACAGCAGCTGCACAACAGCAGATCATCGGTGTGCCTTCATCCGGCGATACTGTCCGTTCTATCAGAATTGTGCAGGGAAAAAGCCTGAGGCTGATCACTATTGATTCTGCCACTTCATTAGAGACCATTGCCGGCGATGTGATCATTAAAGAAGGCCTTACCACTTTTTATTGCGACAGCGCTACCATTAACCGGAAAACCAATATCGTAGAGGCTTTTGGCAATATCCACATTAACGATAATGACAGTATTCACACCTATTCGCAATACCTGCGCTATGTAGGCGCCGACCGCATTGCCTATTTAAAAAAGAATGTAAAACTTACCGATAAAAAAGGAACCTTGTATACCGATGACCTGGAATATAATTTAAGAACAGGCATTGCAACGTATAAGAACGGCGGTCGTATTGTAAATGAAAAGACGGTGCTGACCAGCCGGGATGGTATTTATTATGCTGATACCAAGGATGTGTATTTTAAGAACAATGTACACCTGAAAGACCCGGACAGGGATATATGGACCGACAGTTTATTGTATAATGTTAAAACAAACATAGCAACGTTTATTTCTAAAACACGCATTGTAGGTAAAGACGGAAGTGTCATTACCACCAAATCGGGAACCTATAACCTGGCAACTGGTGAGGCATTATTTTCGGGAAGGCCAACATTTAGCGACAGCACCAAAATGGCTATTGCAGATAATATTGCTTACGATAAGAATACAGAAGTTTTACAAATGGAAGGGAATGCCAAATTTGTTGATAGTATCAATAATATTACTATCCTTGGCGGGCAGATATTTGCAAACGGTAAAGTAAAATCTTTCCTGGCCACCCGTAAACCGGTCATGATCATTTACCGAGATGGCGACAGCACGTATATGGCCGCCGATACACTGTTTTCGGGCCTTCGAAAGTATGATAGCCTGGAAAGAAAAATGGTGACCCAGACAGATACTTTAAAAAAGACCATTGTTGTGAATACCAAAACAACAGCCGATACTTCCATCAGGTATTTTATTGGCTTTCACCATGTGCGTATTTATAACGATTCTTTGCAGGCTGTAAGTGACAGCCTCCACTACTCCACCATTGACTCTACCTTTAAGTTATTTGGCGATCCTGTTGTGTGGAACGACAGTTCGCAGGTTACAGGCGATACTTTATATGTATTCACACAAAATCAAAAACCCAAAAGGTTGTATGTTTTTAATAACGGCCTCATCATCAATAAAACCAGGGAAGGTATGTTTAACCAGATCGGTGGCCGTACTTTAAATGGGTACTTTGTGGATGGCACTATTGATTATGTACGGGTGAAGGGAAGCCCGGCAGAAAGTATCTTTTACCCGCAGGATGACGACAGCGCTTATATTGGCATGAACCGGAGCAGTGGCGATGTAATTGATGTTTACTTTGTAAAAAAAGAACTGAACAAAGTGAAATTTGTAAACAATGTAGATGGCACTTTGTATCCGATCAAACAGATACCATCAGATAAAAAACAACTAAGGGGTTTTAAATGGCTCAATAACCGCAGGCCCAAAACCTGGCTAGAGCTGTTTGAATAAAAACTTTCAAAATAAAAACATCCCGGTTATTTACCGGGATGTTTCATTTATATAATATCCAATCTTAGCTTTTACCCTTTGGCTTTGCGGCCTTATTTTCTTTGTAGCGCATATCAGGTGTGCCATCGGCTTTTTTAGGCCCGGTTGCAGCAGGCTTTGCTGCTGCTGATTTATTTTCCTTATACCGCATATCAGGTGTACCATCAGCTTTCAGCGGTTTTCCGCTAGTGGCAGCCGGCTTGGTAGCAGTTGCTGTGGCAGGTTTGGCTGCTGCTGAAGCATTTGCCGGTTTTGCAGCAACTGTTGTTTTAGCTGCATCAGATTTTGCTGTTGTTTTAGATGTTGTTTTTTGTGCCGAAACAATTGCGCTGCATCCCAGCATAATAGCAAACATCATTAATGTCTTTTTCATTGTTTGATTTTTTTGGTTTAAAAAGATTCATTAAATCTATTCCATGAAATAAACAGACATTGTTACCGGTTGGTTAATGAGCCAAAATACGGGGTTCATTAATAATTCATTAACAACCCGGTAAAATCTTGCAATAAAAAATAGGTTGTAAGCAATTAAGATAACCTGGCCAGCGCTTCCCTGATCCTGGCAAATCCCTTTTCAATATTTTCCATACTATTGGCAAAAGAGATACGGATGCAGTTGGGTTCACCAAAAGCACTTCCGGTAACTGTGGATACATGCGCTTTATTGAGCAGGTACATACAAAGTTCATCGGCATTGGTTATGGTATCAGTACCATCAGCTTTGCCAAAGAACTGGTTTACTTTGGGGAAAACGTAAAAAGCACCTTGTGGCTCACTGCATACCAACCCTGGTATGTTTGCTATCAGTTCCATAACTCGTTTCCTGCGTTTGGTAAATTCCTCCACCATGGCGGCAGTTGGTCTCATATCGCCTGTTAAAGCAGCTATCGCAGCCCTTTGTGTAATGGCCGTGGCCCCGCTGGTTACCTGGCCCTGTATTTTTTCGCAGGCCCTGGCTATGGTGGCGTGTGCGGCAATATAACCCAGGCGCCAGCCGGTCATAGCATAGCCTTTACTGAGGCCATTGATCAGGATAACCCGGTCTTTTAAAAAATCGAACTGTGCTATGCTTTCATGCTCCCCTTCAAAATTGATGTATTCATAGATCTCATCACTCATAATGTACACCTGCGGATGTTTCCTGAATACATTTGCAAGTGATTCCAGTTCTGCTTTTGAGTAAAC
>JBJTMN010000214.1:0-2389 GCA_046070545.1 Ferruginibacter sp. | reverse complement strand
TTAAAAGCCTGGTACTTATCTACCTGGATAATATACTGCCCGATAAATGATGTTATACAACCCTTCCTTTTTTAAAACTGATACATCACGGGACGACATTAAATTCAATGGCCGACAACAGGTAGCTATAATTACCTGCCTGCGAATTTGCCGTGTTATACGTACCGAAATAAATGTAGTAAGTACCTGAAGGCAGCCAGATAGGAAAGTTATTGGCTATTGTAGTAGCCACCCTTGAAAAAGCTACACCATTCAGGAACAGGAAATAGTTGCCCGGCGTAAAATTAATGCTTTCGATCTTAAGCACTTTATTGGCAGGAACAACGATCGTACGCAGTAATACAGTATCTGCACAATTGGATGAACAATTGGAAACCGAATCTGTGAATATGGTCACCACCCGGTTAAACTGTAAATTGTTTTGAGCTTTGCCGGCAATGCAACAAAGCAGCAGCATGCCAATCGAAATTATTTTTTTCATGTTCGTTGATGTCTAAAATCCGCGGGTGGTATAAATGAGGGTATTTTGTTTATCTGTGTTTATGGCAGATGTAATTAACAGCAACCAGCTGGCGCCGTTAAAGTAGTAAAAACCAGGCTGGCCATCTGTCTGGTAAATAAGCAGGCCTGTGGCCGGGGTAACAATTCCGTTTTTTTGCAAAGCTGTCATCCTGGGTATGAGTAATCCTTTTGTGGTGCTGCTTACATCCAGGATGGCTGTGCTGTCGGCGATGGTTGCAGTATTATTGATGCTGACCGATTGTGAAAAAGAACTGCAGGAAAGTGAAGCAGCAATCACTACCATGATAATTTTTAAAAGGCTGTTTTGCATGAAATGATTTAAAGGGCGGCAAGTTACATTTTTTGGTAAAACAAACTGAAGATTTCTGTATGTATGGTAGCCGATATTTTTTCATGTAATAAAATCAATTACCCTGCACCAAGGTAACTGTTTTGACCAGCTTTATGATTCCGGCTTCCGGCTGTTATTGGTGTTTATTTGGCAGCCTGCCCGGGTTCATATAATATTGTAAATGTCATTTATTTACTTTACCGGGTTTAAAAAAATCGATCATTTATGAAATATATAAAACTGTTACTTTTTATAACTATTATCAGTTCCTGCAAAAGCAGGTCAGCATCTGAACTCATATCGGGTACCTGGATTGAATCAAAACCCAAAGACAGTGTTGCAAAAAAACTCATTTTTGTTAATGACAAGCTGGCCATATTCAAATCGGCCCGTAATGAAAATGATTCCATGGCATATGAACTGACAGATGGCGGAAAAGGACTAAAGACCCTGGACAGGGGCGGAAATACTACTGCCGTTGACATATATAAACTCAGCAGCACCGAACTGGTATTGGTACGGGGCAGGGATACATTAAGTTTAAAGAAAGAGTAAACCTTTGGTTCTGCTTATTGTTATGAGGGCATGGCAAATGCAGTCACCCTTATTTTCCCGCACCAGTTATTTGAAAACCATCCTGCATTATCAAAAGACCGGGAAGTTTACCTGGCAGAGGAATGGCTTTTTTTCCGCCAGTATAATTTTCACCGTCAAAAACTGGTACTGCACAGGAGCAGTATGAAATTTTATGAAAGCTGGCTTCAGGAAAAGGGGTTCAAAGTTCACTATGTTGAAACCTGTAAAAAAGAGAATGACTGCAAGGCACTGGTGGCCGGCCTGGCAGCACAAAGTATAACTGATATACATATTGCAGACCCCGCAGATGACTGGCTGCTTAAGCGGATGCAGCAGGCCTGTGACAGGAATAATATCAACCTGCATATGTATGATAGTCCAGGTTTTTTAAACTCAACAGAAAGCCTGCACGATTATTTCAGTAAGCGGAAGACCTATTTCCAGACGGATTTTTATACCTGGCAGCGAAAGCAACGCAATATTTTAATGGAGCAGGACGGTAAACCTGCAGGCGGCAAATGGACATTTGACGCAGATAACAGGCAGAAGTTCCCGAAAAATGAAAAACTGCCTGCGTTTACATTACCCGAACCGGATGAGTTTATTACAGAGGCAAAAGCTTATGTACGTAAACATTTTCCCGGAAATTATGGAGATATAGATGGCCCCTGCCTGTTTGCTGTAAGTTTTACGGGTGCCCAAAACTGGCTGGATGATTTTCTGCAAAACCGCTTTGAAAAATTTGGTGTGTACGAAGATGCGATCGTTGCCAGGGAATCAGTGCTTCATCATTCGGTTTTAACACCCATGCTTAATATTGGTTTACTGGATCCGAAACAGATCATTGATAAAGCATTGGATGCAGCCAAAAAATACCACTTACCGCTGAATTCACTGGAAGGGTTTACCAGGCAGGTACTGGGCTGGCGTGAATTCATAAACAGCGTGTATGAATTCACG
>JBJTMN010000213.1:0-5511 GCA_046070545.1 Ferruginibacter sp. | reverse complement strand
CCATATACAGCGCCTGCTATAAACTCTCCATTTTAATTACCTTGTTCATCCAGGCCTTCCGTATGGGGGCCGAGCCCTTCTTTTTTAAACAGGCCGGCAGCGAAAATCCACAACGTACCTATGCCCGGGTGATGAAGTTCTTTGTGATCATCATCAGCATCATGTTCCTGGTTGTTGCACTGTTTTTACCTATATGGAGATATTTTATCGCATCCAAACTCTGGGAAGGCCTGGTGGTAGTGCCCATATTGCTGCTGGCAAATATGTTCCTGGGCATTTATTATAATTTATCTATCTGGTACAAACTGGGGCATAAAACTTCGCCGGGTGCCTATATAACCATTACCGGCGCCTTAATAACGGTTGCCATTAATTACCTGTTTATCCCCCGCTTTGGATATATAGCCTGTGCATGGGCCACTTTTTTCTGTTATGGCACGATGATGGTAATGAGTTATGTGTGGGGGCAAAAAGTTTACCGCATACCCTATGCCTGGAAAAAGCTGGTTGCTTATATGGTCATCGCAGTGATCCTTTTCTTTATTCATAAGGGAGTAACCGCACTTACAGCAAACCTGGTCATTCAGTTTGCCGCGGGTGCCGTTTTACTGTCGGCATTTATGTGGTTTATTTCGCAGGTTGAAAAAAAGGAATTTGCGAAGCTTCCGGTAATTGGTAAGTACTTCAACAAATAAATTCTTGTTTATGAACAAAGCACAGTTTGGAATGGTTGGCCTGGGAACCATGGGCAGAAACCTGGTGCTGAATATGGCAGAACATGGCTTTGCAGTTTGCGGATACGACCGCGATGTACTGCAGCAACAAAGGCTTACTGCTGAAGGTGCAGGCAAACCGGTTACAGCGGCGTCAAGTATGCAACAGCTGGTTGACAGCCTGGAAAAACCTGCAAAGATCATGCTGCTGGTACCTGCCGGAAAAATTGTGGATGCTGTGCTTGCAGAACTGGTGCCGCTTTTACAAAAAGATGATATTGTTATAGACGGCGGCAATTCCCATTTTACAGATACCGACAGAAGATACACCCAGTTGCAGCAAAGCGGCATTCACTTTATGGGCATGGGCGTTAGCGGCGGCGAAGAAGGCGCCCGCTTTGGCCCCAGCATGATGCCCGGCAGCAACGAACATAGTTTTAATGCGGTAAAAAATATCCTGGAAAGTATTGCTGCCAAAACAGAAGATGGCCCCTGTGTTACCTTCATCGGCAATGGCGCTGCAGGCCACTACACCAAAATGGTACACAATGGTATTGAATATGCCATGATGCAGCTGATCAGTGAAGTGTATGGTTTATTGAAAACTGTTGGCGGCTTATCAAACGAAGAATTACAAGAAACTTTCGCAGCGTGGAATAGTACTGAATTGCAGGGATTTTTAATGGAAATTACGGCGGATGTTTTTTTAAAGAAAGATGAAAAAACAAATGCTTTGCTGGTAGATATGATACTGGATAAAGCCAAACAAAAAGGTACGGGTATGTGGACCAGCCAGAGCGCTATGGACCTGAATGTACCAATACCGGTGATAGATGCGGCCGTAAGCATGCGTTATCTTTCGGCCATGAAGGAAGAGAGAATGGCAACGGCAGAAAAATATCAGTCTGCCGGAAATACAGTATTGGATAACAAAGACCAGTTAGTAGCCGATTGCAAAGAAACATTACAATTTGCTTTTATACTGGCATACGCACAGGGATTGCATTTATTACACGAGGCTTCAACAGCATTTAACTACAATATTAATATTGCTGAAGTGGTAAGGATCTGGAAAGGCGGTTGTATCATCCGCTCCACTTTATTAAATGAGATACGCAAGGCTTATGTTACCGGAAGTAATCTTAACAATATCATTCACTCACCGGTGTTTGTTGAATTGCTGAAGAATATGAGAAATGCAGCTGAACAGGTTTGCAGCATAGGCATGAAAAACAGGATCCCTGTTGCCGCATTTGCAGCGTCCCTGAATTATTTGGATGCTTATGGCTCTGCAAAGCTGCCTGCCAATTTAATACAGGCACAACGCGATTTTTTTGGAGCACATACCTACGAACGTACAGATGCACCCGGCAGCTTTCATACAGACTGGAAATAAATGATCATCATGCAACAAAACAAAACAACTCCTCAATCGATCATCATCTTTGGCGCCGGCGGTGATCTATGCTGGCGAAAACTTATACCGGCCTTATACAATCTTTATCTTACAGATAATCTGCCGGAGCATTTTTTTATAACAGCTATAGACCATGGTACAACAACAGCCGAAGCATATAACAAACGGCTGCTGGATGGTATCAATACATTCAGCCGCTCGGGAAAGGCTGATAAAAAGGCCTGGGCATCATTCAGCAGCCATATACATTACCTGCAGGGCGATTTTACCAATGCTTCCCTATATATTTCCCTTTTTAAAATACTAAAGGCGCATGACCAAAAAACGGGGCAGCGGCTTAACCGTTTATCTTATTTCTCCGTATCACCACGTTTTATTGAAACGATCGCAGAAGAGCTTTATAAAAATAAAATAGCTGATCAAAAAGATACTGACCGAATCATTATTGAAAAACCTTTTGGCAGCAGCCTGCAAACAGCTAAAAAACTGAATGCTTTTTTACTGAAGCGTTTTGCAGAAAAACAGCTGTACCGCATAGATCATTACCTGGGAAAAGAAACAGTACAGAACATGATGGTGTTCCGTTTTGCCAACTACATATTTGAACCCTTGTGGAATAAAAATTATATTGATCATGTACAGATCACCGTTGCCGAAACGGTAGCTGTTGGAGCGAGGGCAAACTATTATGAGCAGGCAGGCGCTATCCGCGATATGATACAGAACCATTTATTGCAGCTGCTTTGTGTTGTTGCTATGGAAGCTCCCAAAAAACTACATGATACCGAGATCAGGAACAGGAAGCTGCAGGTATTAAAATCGATCAGGCCATTTACAAATGATATGGTAACAAAAAATATCATCAGGGCTCAATACACCAAAGGAACTGTTAAAGATGCAGAACAGGTTGCTTACCGTGAAGAAGAAAATGTAGCACCGGCATCAGTTACCGAAACCTATTTTGCAGGAAAATTCTTCATTGACAACCAGCGCTGGCAGGGTGTTCCGTTTTACCTGCGTACGGGTAAATGCATGTCAAAACAAACTTCGGTGATTGTGGTACAGTTTAAAAATACTGCACATAAAATATTCAAAGACGACTGTAACCCAAACAGGCTGATCATTTCCATACAGCCTGATAACGAGATCAGCCTTTGGTTTGAAAGCAAGGTACCCGGGCTGGCAATGAAACTGAAGAATGTGGAAATGGATTTCACTTACCGGGAAAGTTATACCGAACAGTTACCCGAAGCGTATGAAGCTTTATTGCTGGATGCGATGGACGGTGATCCATCTTTATTCATGCGCAATGACCAGGTAGAAACTGCCTGGAAAATTGTAATGCCCATCATTAACAGCTGGCAAAAACAAAAGAAGAACAACCTGAAGTTTTATGCTGCCGGAACTGCCGGGCCAAAAGCAGCCGATGAGCTTTTGAAAAAAGACGGAAGAAAGTGGTATCTCTAAATGTATTCTATGCTTCAATATGATTCATACGAATCGCTCAGCATTGCAGCTGCACATTTCTTTACAGTAGCCTGCCAGCGGAGCATTGCGGCGCATGGCAAGTTTACCGTAGCATTTAGCGGCGGCAACACACCCAAAAGATTATATGAATTACTGGCTACTCCTGAATTCAGTAATAATATAAACTGGAAGAAGGTTTTCATCTTTTTCAGTGATGAAAGATATGTGCCCCACCATGATCCTGAGAGTAATTTCAATATGGCCTCAAAAACTTTGCTTGATCATATTACCATTCCCCAAAAAAATATTTTTGCCATACCTGTATCATCTTCACCCGTAAAAGATGCACTGGCTTACGAAGCGGCAGTAAAACAAATGACCGGCGATGTGAAATTCGCTTTTGACCTTATCTTACTGGGTATGGGTGCCGATGGCCATACTGCTTCCCTCTTCCCTGGCAACGAAATAGTAAACGAGAAAAAACGCCTGGTGAAAGAGGTTTTTGTGAAAGAGAAGAACATGTACCGCATCAGTTTTACTTTACCCCTGATAAACCGTGCCAAACAGGTTTTACTGCTGGTATCAGGCGAAGAAAAAAAAGAAGTATTGAATAAGATACTTGCAAAACGAAATAAAATAAAGCAGTTACCTGTTCAGTTGGTGCAAGGCGATATTACCTGGATGGTAAATTAAAACTACGGCTCTCAATCATCATCCTTTTCATTCACTTTTACAAATGCAGCTCTCTTTGGAGCGGGCATTACTGCATGCAGTCCCTTCACAGCTTTCCAGATCACTTCACTGAATTGCATGTCGGGAACCCGGTCTTCTTTTGTAAGATCGAACGTTTCGGATTGCCTGGCCAGTTCATTCCAGGCCACATTCTTATCTTTCAGATCAATGTTTGAAGGTAGTGCTTTAAAGGAAGTATAGTCTGGTGTTGAGGTAAAGCTTCTCCACAAAGGTGTTGCACCGGCATCATACTGGCTCATGGGTGCAATACCCAGTATCAGCTCCATTGTACGCAACATCCCGCTGGTTGTGTAAGCTGTATGATCTACAAAATTTCTTTTTACATAAGGTCCTGCAACATACGCTGTGCTTCTATGCGCATCAACATGGTCAGGACCGTTTTGTGCATCATCTTCCAGGATAAAAACTACGCTCTCCTTCCATACGGGGCTATTGCTGAGGTGTTCTAAGAACATACCCACAGCAAGATCATTATCTGCCACATATGCAAATGGTGTTGGTTTCCCCTTTGATAAACCGGAAGTATGATCATTAGGAAAACGCAGTGACATAAATGATGGCAATGCACTGGCTGCTACCAGCGAGTCAAATTCCTGTGCCCATTGGTAATAACGTGTGGTATCGGCAACCTTCAGATCCCATCCGATAAAATAGGGACAAAAATGATCGTCCAATACCGGTAAGTTTGCTTTGTGATCTTCTGTAAATTCTCCATAAGTTCTATAGCTCACTCCTGCTTTTTTGCAGGCTCCCCAGATAAAGTCTCCTTTGTTATTGGCAATTTTCCTGGTTCCGTCAGCATCGTATCCGCCGCCACGGCCGCCGTAGCTGGTTACCCAGTTCTTTTCCAGGTAATCCGTTGCGTAAGCACCCATACTCCAGTTATGCCCGTCGGCACTTACTTCTCCATCCACATAAAAATTATCAAGCAGTACAAACTCTTTTACCAGCTTGTGTTGATTGGGTGTGATTTTTTCACCAAATAATACAAGGCTGGAGTCGCCATTCCCTTCCTTTACATCTCCCAGCACCTGATCGTAGGTACGGTTTTCCTTGATGATGAAAATCACGTGCTTGATCTGCGGCCGCAGAGCCGCGATTTTGGCTTCGGCCGCAAACTTGGCGCTTTGGGCATCGAGCCCGACGTTGGCGGCAACCTGG
>JBJTMN010000212.1:0-2142 GCA_046070545.1 Ferruginibacter sp. | reverse complement strand
ATAAAAGGCTGGGAAGAAGGGATCACGTACCTGAAGCCGGGATCAAAAGCATTTTTCTATTTGCCATCCCCGCTTGCCTATGGTACACAAAGCAGACCGGGCAGTGCGGCCAATCCAAAAGGCATACCGGCAAACTCTATATTGGTATTTGATGTGGAACTGGTTGCCGCTAAACATCCCGGAACACAATAACCGGTTCCTGGTACTGTGTTCAGGAACGGTTCATAATTTTTGCGGGTTCATGGTCTTCCATTCTTCACGGGAAATGGTATAGATATAATCCAGTTTGGCAGCTTCACCAAAATATGCAGTTTCAGCTTCCCCTGTTTTAATGGCGCCAAACCGTTCAATAGAGATTTGTGATCGCTTGTTTACAGCACCAATATAAAATGTAACTGCATCAACATACTGAAAAATATGTTCAAGCATTAACCGCTTTAATGCATAGTTATAGCCCCTGCCCCAATGACTGCGTTTAAAAAAAGTATAGCCGATCGATATGCTGTTGCTGCCAGGTTTGTAGTCACTGTAACGGGAACTCCCAATGACTTCCCTGGTATTTGCATCACTTACCAGCAACGCACCACCGGATTGTATGGCACCGGCAAAATAATTCTCAAAATCCTTCAGCTGCCACCTGTTTCTATTGGGATGCTGCTCCCATATTAACGGGTCAGACGCAGCATGATACAGTTGTTCAAAGTCTGATGAATGCAATGGCCTGGCAATGACGAGGCTGTCTTGTAATAATGGCTGAATATCAATTGCAGAATTTGTCAAAATATGATGGTATTAAAATGATAAACATACACTGAATTGTTTTCCCAAAAAAGATATAAGCTATTCTTTTATGGTTACCCAGGTATGATCGATCCCTATACGCTTAACCAGCGCATAAAATATTTTTGCATTCACCGGATGCAGGCGTATACATCCATGAGAGGCTTTTTTTCCCAGTTTTTTAAAATTTCCTGTAGTCGTTCCGTGAATGGCATAACCGCCCCGTATAAAAACAGCATAAGGCATATTACCCAGTCCCATATAATTGCCCCCCGGGAATTTTTTTGATTTGTATTTTGTGAACAACGGCCCATGTGGCCTTACACTCATGGCAGGCGTTTCATATTTGGGCATGCCGGTACTAACCGCAAAACTGTCTATTAATGTGCCATCCAGGTATAAATAAAGGACCTGTTTGGATTTTATGATCTCTGCAAAAACAAGGCATTCCTTTTCTTTGCAGCCGCTATGCTCATCTGCATGGCTTTTATTCAGGAAAGAATCGAGGATGGCCTGGTTAACTTTTATTGCGTCCAGTTCTTCGGCACTGTATTTATCAGTCTTCTTCCAAAGCTTTATCAAGGTGTCAATTTTCTGCATCACCGCAATATCACTGCGCCAGAGGCTATCGTACCGCTTTAAAAATGGAATTATGGTATCTGCAGAGGGATTATATAAAGATGAATCCAGTATATTCTGGGTTTCATAAACCGTGTCGTTTTTATCCTGTAAAATAGAATCCTTAAATGCAGCATAACTGAAATGATCCGGCAGTTTTTTTTTCTCCGTTGTTTTGCATGAATGGGAAAGTATCATGCAAAAAATAAGCAATGCAGCAACTGTTCCTGATCTTAAAATCCGAAACATGATATTGATTTAACCGGAATGTAAAAACAGGAATTAAAGCGTCTTTACATTCCTTACAAAGTTACTTCATCCTGGTCTGTTAATACCAATAAAACCCATCTCCTTTCTTAGATCGGGAAATCAAAATCAAATACAAATTTTTCTGGTTTTGGCAATGGTTTACGTGGCAGCATATCGTTGCGCATGGCTGTATTATATACAAACGCTGCAATAATGATGGCCGCCTGTTGCAGGTCGGGTATGCTCAGGTGATCATAGGTATCCATATTGCTGTGGTGAGTACGGGTCTCGTACTCCAACGGATCCTGTATGAACTGGAAACCTGGTATGCCTACCGCATCAAAACTGATATGATCGGTAGGCATACCAGGTTTCCAGTTCATACAGGATCCGCTGGAGTACGAGACCCGTACTCACCACAGCAATATGGATACCTATGATCACCTGAGCATACCCGACCTGCAACAGGCGGCCATCATTATTGCAGCGTTTGTA
>JBJTMN010000211.1:0-6466 GCA_046070545.1 Ferruginibacter sp. | reverse complement strand
AATACTTGTCGATTGTACTTATCCGGGAGCTGTCATCCAACTGGGCATTCAACCGTATTTTTAAACTCGCTCTTTCTTCTTTGCTAAAATTTCCTCCCTTAACTTCGATGTTATTTTTTTCGATATAAGGTTTGTCTTTCTGGTATTTTTTGGGAATTGTGCAGGATGCCAGGAGCAGGCAGATGAAAAAAGTAATTTTCAATTGCTGTAAAATACGATATTTATTTAACGGGTTAACCTGCATACAATAGTAAAAGCGACAATGTTAAGCAAAACACATACCAAATATATCCAAACTTTACAGCACAAAAAATTCAGGGATGAATATGGATTGTTTGTAGCCGAAGGGCCGAAGGTAGTGATGGATCTGTTAACCAGCCGCAAATTTATCTGTAAAGAAATTTTTGCCATCAATAACTGGCTGGAGGAACAGGTAACATTCCTTTCATTGCTTCATAATACAACAATAACAGCTGTTGAAGATTTTGAGCTCCGGAAGATCTCTTCTTTATCAACAGCACATGATGTGGTGGCTGTTTTTGAAAAAAGAAAACCGGTTCATGATTTTAAACCAGGTTCAAAAATAACACTGGCACTGGATACCATACAGGATCCCGGAAACCTGGGTACCATTATACGTATTGCCGACTGGTTTGAGATAGAAAATATCGTTTGTTCACCCGGCTGTGCCGATATGTACAATGCCAAAGTAGTGCAAAGTACCATGGGCAGCCTGGGAAGGGTGAATATTATTTATACCAACCTGGCAAACTGGCTGCAGGGAAACAGTGGTATAAAAATTTATGCAGCTTCGCTGGAAGGAAAGGATGTAAAAGCAGTTGGAAAACTGCAGGAAGGGGTTATTATCATTGGAAACGAGGCGAATGGTGTTAGTGATCCTATTATGGAACTGGTGAATGAAAAAATAACAATTCCCAGGATTGGTGAAGCAGAATCGTTGAATGCGGCAGTGGCGACAGGGATCATACTCTCACATGTAAAGAGTTGATTGGTTAATACGTTATCACCTTGGTATTTTAAAAAGTTAGCTGAGAAATTTGTCTCCCCACAGATTAACGGATTAACAGCTCAACGGAATTGTATTGCTTTAACTGGTTTAATTTTTCTGATCAGTAATGTAGGGATAATAAGCGTTGCAAAGGATACAACCAACGTAGCAAGGCATATCAATACAACCTGCCACCACACCACATCGGCATGTGCAGCATTCATATAATAAGCTTCTTCATCCAGTTTGATAAAGCCGGTTCTCTCCTGCAGCCAGCAAATAGCAAGTCCGATTGCTGCGCCTGCAATAATGCCTGTAACGGCGATCACAGATGTGTTGTATAAGAATATCTGCTGCACATTCCAGTCAGATGCGCCCAGGGCTTTCAGTATACCTGTCATTCGGGTACGTTCTAAAACCAGGATGATGAGGCAGGTGATGAGATTTACTACAGCTACTACCATCATAATGATCAACAGCATATTTTTAATTTGCCCCTGCAGTCCCAGCCAGTCAAAAATGTTGGGATATATTTCTTTAATGGTTTTGCTATACCAGGTTTGGGGCAGTTCGGCGTAAATATATTTATTGATGCTGTCAGTTTCCCGGTAATCTTTAAGAAAAAGCTCATAACCACCAATCTGGTCGGGTTTCCAGTCATTTAATCTGCGTATAAGCCTGATATCGCCCAGGGCAAAATTCTTATCATATTCGTCAATGGAAGTTTTAAAGATACCGGCTATTTTTATTTTACGCTGCCTGGGTGTTTCGCCGTCCCTGAAAAAAAATATCCTGATGGTATCATTGACTTTTACGTGCAGTTCTTTGGCAGTGTTTGCCGAAATATTGATCTCATTGCTTGAACTGCTGTCTTGAAAAGATATCCATTTACCCTGCTGCAAAAAAGGTTTATAGCGCTGATAATCGAAAGAAGTATCAACTCCTTTCAGCAATACATTTACGATCTCATTGCCCGATTTGAGCATCGCGGCCTTGGTAGCATACCGTTCAACTGATCTGACCTGTGGCAAAGCACGCAGGTAATTTTCTATCGTATCATTTTTTGTGATGGGATATTCTTCTGCAATACTTACCCGGTTCTCAATATCCTGCTGTACCCGGATATGCCCCCAGAAACTGAAAACCTTATTACTGATCACGTTTTGAAAACCATTCACAAAGCTCATGGCAACGATCATGATGGCCACACTGATGGCAGTAGCGCCAATGGCCAGCCTGATGATGAATCTGCTGAATGTTTTTTGCCCGTTAAAGGCGATCCGCTTTGCTATGAACACAGAAACATTCAATCGGTATATTTTTTGGTATCTTACAAAAGTATTTTATTTAAACTTAATGATTACAGATAACATGGGAAAAGTTGAAACAGGCTCTGCTGTAAAAAAGTTTGATGCTTCAACTCAGCCCGGCATAAGCTCCAGGATAATGACCAAAGAAAATAAAGCCCCGGCATTAAAAACTATTTGCTGCTTACTTTTTGCAGTTGGTTTTTTATACTGCAACCATGCATATTCCCAGGTGGGAGATGTGGTGTATAAAGATAACATCAAAGCAGTGCGTTTTCACATGTATGGCGACCAGGGCTCGCTGCCGCTTTACAAGATCAACAGCGGCGACCAGCTTGAACTTAATTTTGATGACCTGGATGCCAATGTAAAAAGTTATTACTACAGCATGCAGCTTTGCGATTACGACTGGAACCCGGTTGACATCAGCCCGTTCCTGTATACCAAAGGCTTTACCCAGCAGCGGATCAGCACGTACCGGTATTCATCTGTTGCATTAACAAAATACACGCATTACCAGGCTATAGTGCCCGACAGGAATACTACACTAACCATGTCGGGTAATTATATTTTAAAAGTTTTTTTAGATGGGGATACTTCCAAACTTGCTTTTACCAGGCGAATGCTGGTATTGGATCAAAAAGCATCCATAGGAGGGCAGATAACACAACCATTTGCACCGCAGCTTTATAAAACACACCAGAAAGTGCAGTTCAGCGCCAACATCAACGGCTTAAATGCTTTTAGTGCCGGGCAGCAGATCAAAGTGGTGATACTGCAAAATAACCGCTGGGATAATGCACTTAAAGACATTAAGCCAACCTTTGTAAGAAGTAACACGCTTGAATATTCCATGGAAAGCAACCTGGTTTTTCCGGCAGGTAAGGAATGGCGCTGGCTTGACCTGCGCAGCTTGCGCCTGCAAAGCGACCGGGTAAAAAATGCCGATTACCGGAAAGACGGAACAGACATGTACCTGTTTCCGGATGCAGACCGCAGTGCACAACGCTATGTTTATTTCAGGGACCTGAATGGTATGTACCTGGTGGAGACCTACGAAAGTATTAACCCTTACTGGCAGGGAGATTTTGCCAATGTACACTTTAGCCTGGCAGCTCCCAATGGAGTACCTTATGCCGATAAGGATATTTACCTGGCCGGCCAGCTGACCAATTATGAGTTTAACGATAAAACAAAAATGACCTTTAATCCTGAGAAAGCTGTTTATGAATGCACAGCATTTCTAAAACAGGGATACTATAATTATACCTATATAGCGGTGGATAAAAATAATCCTGCCAACCGGCGCGACCTGGAAGGCGATTACTGGGAAACCGAAAACAGTTATACCATTTTAATGTACTACAAATCGTTTACCGACAGGGCCGATCAGCTGATCGGTGTTGGTAAAATAAATTCAAGATCGGATAAGCCTGGGATCAGTTTTTAACGAAAGTTGTCTGTTTATTAGTCATTAATAGCCTAGTTTTTAAATAAATAAATTGCTGAAATAAACTTTTAACTTTTAACGACTAATATTAAACCTCGTTCCTTATCTTTGTACCGGCAAGTCTTATACGACCAGCTCCTGTTGAACTCCCCCAGGACCGGAAGGTAGCAAGGGTAGATGGTTGAGCGGTGCGATGTAAGTAACTTGCCATTTTTTATTTAATATTGAAGAGGTAATATTTTTATTGACTCTGTAATTCGAAAAAGCTTTGCTGAGTAAGAAAAATCATGATTTAAACAAAATATTACCTATTCAATCTTACATATTCCCTGCTCATGAACTCTAAAGAACCTGAAGGGCGTTTAAAATCTTTAGCTTACAGAATAGTTACTCTCTGCGATGCCCTGCCCATTAAGAAAATTTCAAAAGTTATAGAGGATCCATTACTGCGATCAGCTTTCTCCGCTGCTGCTAATTACAGGTCTGCTTGTAAAGCAATCAGTAAAAAGGCCTTTGTATCTAAATTAAGTATAGCTTTTGAAGAGTCAGATGAATCATTATTCTGATTGAGGCAATCGAAGAACTAAAATTAATACCTGTAGAGAAATTGTCAGCAATTATTAAGGAAGCTATGGAATTGGCAAGTATCTTAGCGGCGGGAAGAAAAGCAGCCCAATCTAACCTGAAATACATATTACATCTTACATCTTAAATATTATATACTTATGAAATTTTTCATCGATACTGCCAATCTTGATCAAATCAAAGAAGCCAACGACCTGGGAATCCTGGATGGTGTTACTACCAACCCTTCCTTAATGGCCAAAGAAGGCATTAAGGGGCAGGAAGCTGTGATGGCGCATTATAAGACCATTTGCGAAATGGTTGACGGCGATATCAGTGCCGAAGTAATATCTACCGATTTTGAGGGCATTGTAGCCGAAGGAAAAAAACTGGCAGCCATTCACCCGAATATTGTGGTAAAAGTTCCAATGATAAAAGACGGTATCAAGGCGTTGAAATGGTTTACGGATAATGGTATCAGGACCAACTGTACCTTGATATTCAGTGCAGGCCAGGCCATACTGGCTGCCAAAGCAGGCGCTACCTATGTGTCGCCGTTCATTGGCCGTATAGACGACAGTGGCTGGGATGGGATGGAACTGATTCACCAGATGCGCCAGATATTTTCGATACAGGGCTATAAAACTGAAATACTTGCTGCATCAATCCGTAATCCGAACCATATTATAAAATGTGCCGAAGCTGGTGCGGATGTATGTACCTGCCCGCTGGATTCTATCCTGGGTTTGTTAAAACATCCATTAACAGATATAGGACTGGCGAAATTTTTAGAAGATGCCAAGAAGTTTGCATAATCGGAATTATTTATAAAAAATGCCCGGCAGATCTTAAGATTTACCGGGCATTTTAATTTGTAGTTGTGGTCAGTTACCGGCCATTTTTACTTTTTGAACTCTTCATGATCTCCTGCATTGTTTTTAATTCAGGATCGGGTTGTTGTTTTATGTAGATACTGAATTCTTTAACCATAGCCGGGTTGTTGCGCAAGCTTACTTTAATATCAACTTTACGGTCAGTAAAATTCTTATCTATCCATAAGCTGTTTCCGCTGAACCTGCCGGCAGATGCCCAGAAAATAAGATGTGTACTGTCCAGCGGAAGGTATTTGCCGTTGCTTAACTGGCCGTCAATATTAATGTAGTTGTAAGTTCCTTTTTTCAGGCTGTCGGTATACAGGTTAACATAGATGTTCTCAACCTTCTGCGCTTTGGCAACAACAGAACAAAGTATACAAACACAGAGTAAATATTGCTTCAATTGATTTGTTTTGCACAAAGATTCAAAAAATTATGCCACGGTTGCGTTAACAGTTGGCTTTAAATGTTAAAATTTAGTTGTGACTTAACATTTGATCGTTAATAAAGAAGTGATGATACCTGTAGCAAAGCAAAAGGAGTAACAATTGCTACTCCTTTCTTTCTAAAATTAAACAGAAACAGGAATTTCTTTAAATAGCAAAATTTTTACCGGAGACTATTAACCGAAATGCGAGGCCTGGCGAAATCATTGCCGCCATGTATTTTTATTTTTCACGGCTACCATCTCCGTAAAAATCCACCAGTTTTTGCATGCTATCCTTCAAATTGCCCGAGCCCTCATCAAACAGGCTGTCCTTCATTTTTTTGGATGCTTTATTATCTGCAGACCTTTTGATAATGGCCCTTGTGTCTTCCACTCATCAAAATATACCGGGATATTCTTTTCGTAATACAAATTAACAGCTTCAATGCTTATCAGCTGATCCTGGTATTCATCAAGTATACTGTAAATATCTTTTACATTTTCGGGCGAATGCCTCCGGGGTATCCTGTTGAATAATGCCTGCAGGGCAGTTGCTGTTGAATTCATTTGTTTATTTATGCTGACCAATGTACGCTAATGCCGCCTGGCATAGTTAATCACTACGTTGCTTTGTGTAATACCAGGTTTTTAAAAACAGTTATTTAGTTAAGCCTGCTGTAACAGTTTTAGGAAGTGGCACTTTTAATTTTGCAGCTACTGCTACGATCAGGTCATCACCAACAGGAGCAACCAGGTAGGCTTCTTTATTGGCTACATGTGTGTACCCTTTTTCTTTGGCAACCTGTTTTATAGCGTCGTATACCTTGCGGTAGA
>JBJTMN010000210.1:0-2096 GCA_046070545.1 Ferruginibacter sp. | reverse complement strand
CTTCGGGAGGCACTCCGGGAACTGTTAATACCAATTTCTTTTATTCGGCCGGGCATGGCAATGCGGGGTTTAATTATACTGCTAATCTTGAACTGGGCCAGCATACCGGAGTATGGAATGTTATTCAAACTGGTATTGTACCTGCAGGTTCTTACCAGGTAGCAACCACAGTAAGTACCTTGGCCAATAATACAGAAGCGTCGCTGGTGTTGGGAAACCTGTTTTCTATACTCGCCAGCGGTGATCCCGTTTCGGTAAATTATTTTACAGGTATAAAACAAAACGGTAAACATTTGATTAATTGGAAACTTACCTGCAACAACAGTCCGGCTGTTACTATTACTTTGGAGCGAAGTAATAACGCTGTTAATTACACAGCAATTTTTACAGAACAGGCTACGGCATTGCGTTGTCAGCAGCCATTTATTTATACAGATGATCGGCCGGTAGCAGGTGTAAATTACTATCGTATTAAATTAACGGATGCAGATGGGAAGGTATTTTACAGTACAATAGTAACTTTAATTAATACAATTGAAGGAATCAATGTTGATCATATAGCACCGAACCCGGTTACGGCAAACAGTTTTCATGTAAGTATAAACGCTGCAAAAGCACAACAGGCGGCATTAATTATCGCAGATATACAGGGAAGAATTATACAGAAAAGCGGAGTGAGTTTAAGTGCAGGCTTTAATAGTATACCAGTGAATGCAGCTCAGCTTACCAAAGGCAGTTACCAGCTATATCTCATGATTACTGATGGAGAAACAAAAGCCCTGCGTTTTGTTTTACAGTAATGCAACTTGATCAGCCTGCTAAATATTTTTTGATAACAACAAAACAGATGATAGTAAGAAGGAGTAAGATTACCAATGTAATATAAAGCCAGGGCTGTTCTTTCAGTTTGCGTTTTTCTTTTCTCTCTTTCTTTTTGGCTGTTTGTTTTTTCAGGTCCCTGTTCAGTTGCTCTACCAGTGAAGGAAGATTCTGTTTATCTTTAAAATGCTCCAGACCTTCCACTGCGTCATTCATGAATTCGTCATCAGCCATCTGCTTTTCCAGTTCATGCGCTTCGGCTGCTGATAATTTTTTATTGAGATAGTCAAGCAGTTTTTCCTGCTCAATATCTTTGTTGAGGTTAGATAATATGTCTTTTAAATTTTCACTCATTAACTTGTATACTTTTACTTATTGCTGATGATCACTGCTCATTCGGTCCATAATTATTTTTAAATTCCTTTTCCCGTTCTGGATATGGCTTTTTACCTGTAAGATACTGAAGCTGCTTTGCTCCGATATTTCCTGGTAACTTTTTTTCTCCAGGTAAAACAAAGTTACACATAGTTGCTGCTCTTTGTTCAGTTGCAGCAATGCCGTTGCCAGCTTATCCAGGGTCTGATCCTTTTCAATATGTACCTGGTTGTTTTCCGGCTCGGCTGGCGTGGTAAGCGTTTGCTCGGTGAGCTCTGCATTGAACCTGCCTTTATTACGCAACTGCATCAGGCAATGGTTCTTGGCGATCATGTATATCCAGCTTTTAAAATACTCCACTTTGTATTTATGAAGCTCGTTGATGGCTTTTAAAAACACCTGTTGCACGGCATCCCTGGCCTCATCTTCATGCTTCAGGTATTTCATACTGACACCCAGCAATAACATGGTGTATCGCTCCAGCAAAATGCCCAGCCACTCATTATCATGGTCTGCATAAAACCTGTTTAGCAGTTCTGTATCACTGATATGCCCGTATTTGCTTTTACTCAAAACCTGCGGATTAATTTGATTTCAATTTACAGATTACTTTACAAACAGAATTACTTTTTTAATTTATTGCCGCTTGCCGGATATTGTTTCTTAAAACCAGGTACTCAAGCCAAAGAGCTTTGTTATAGGTTGGGCAATAAAAAGAATAGATAAGATAGTTCCAGTGTAAAAAGACCTGTTTGATTGGAGTTGGCTGTGCAAATGAAGCCCTGGCCTGGAAGAAAACAAAATCCCTGTGGTCTGTCTTTTCAAAATCAGCGATGCTGTCGATGGTCAGTTCGGGTACACTGGCGCCCAGTCTTAACAGGGATGTTCGTAAAATGATACGG
>JBJTMN010000209.1:0-4218 GCA_046070545.1 Ferruginibacter sp. | reverse complement strand
TTGTAAGTAAGACTTACATTTCCGCAGCCGGGGTCAATGCTCTGGGCATCATTGATCACTGTGGGCGGGTGATTTCCAATGATCAGTATGCCGTATGAATTAAAAACAGTACGGCCACAATTATCCGTTACCTTACAGGTGATGGTGCAGTTTGTATTATTAATAACAGCGGGTGCTGTATAATTAGTGGTAGCACCGGTAGGATTTGAGAAACTGCCTCCGCAACTGGAGGTCCACTGGTATGTAAAAGTGGTACCAAAAACAGGTGAAGTAGCAACTACATTTAACCCTGTAATGGTAGCACCTGATTGTATCTGCAACCCATCGGTAATACCGGTTATGGTAATTACGGGTCTTTTTATAACAGCATTGCAAAAACTAAAATTAAAAAAAACACGCTGGGCTGCAGCATCATCTGTAGATCCTTTATTAAGGTCGTGACCGGCTTCGTACATAACATAACCCCTGTTGGGGTCATTCATACCACGTCCATATACAACCACTGCTGCCGGTCCCGGCGACCTGGTTGGTACATCCGACTGGGTAGGGTCAAAAACAATAAGTTTGCTGCCTGCATTCCAGGCTCCTCCCAGTTTAGGTAAATAAACCTGCTCAGAACCGTTTGTCATGGCTGCATCTGTTTTACCCATATACTGGGCAATAAGATCAGTTACGTATTGGTGCGTATAGGGGGGAGATCCGTCATTGTGTGAACCAAAGGGTACAAGGCCTGTAGTGGTTAAAAAATTCATTTTTTGTGCCGGGTTAGCCGGGTTAGACAGGTTTTCAAGCACACTTACAGCATGGCAACCGGCCCAGATGCAGCCCAGGTAATCTTTATTCCAGCTCCACAAAAATCCATGTGTTCCCCAGGTTGGATCCGCATGCGGCATTACAAAATAGTCATCGCAACCATTTAACTGTGAAGGAAGTTTCCAGTTGTATGCCCCGGGAAAGCTGGTATTGTTAATGCCTGCGTTGAGCAGGAATTCTTCAGCTATATTACCATTTTGTGCATCTAATGTCCAGCGGGGATAAGTATCCAGGGTTTGAGTGATGTCTAAAGTAATGGCCGATGTTGTGGTGGTTCCCACCACCCCCTGGCCCGTCCAGAAAGTGATCCGGCTATTGACGGCAGCAGAACGATATTCTGCTTTTATGATGAATGTTCCTCCTTTATACTGAACCCCATTATAGGTGAAATCTACGCCATCTTTAGACTTTGAAGGATTTACAATGAATTTTACAGGAACATTGTAATTCCTGATCAGGTCATAAATAAGGCCATAAGGTTTAATAGTGTTGGCTATTGTGCCCGGGTTGGTGGCCCCCATATTGATGATAAAGGATCCTGTGTTCACTGTTTCATTGACAGCATATGTTTTCAGGCAAAAAAATAGCATAAGATACAGCCATATTCCTGCCGTTACTATGTATTTTTTTTTCATTGGATTAGATTGTTTTCGGTCGGGCTTGCATTCAATTGCAGTATAAAATGGTAAAAGCCGTATTCCTGTAACGTAATTTTACCTGTTGTAGTATTTTTCCTACAATGTTTTTTCAGCTACTTGCCTGAAACACTTCTTCGTTTAAGACCAGGACCTTTATTGTATATTGATAAAATGTAATTTAAATACAGGTTTTTTGTGAAATAGCAGAAAAGTATTATCAAAGCACCGTTACTTGGTTTACAATTTGATCTCTGCAGAGATCAGGAAAGTTCTGGGCTCTGCCGGAATAACTCCGGGGCCGGGGTAACTGGTTGCTCTACGTGTAAAATATTTGTTGTTGGTAAAATTGTTAATAGTTACTCCTATGCTAAACTGGTTAAAAGAAAGTTTTGAAGACCAATCCATAACATAATAGTCTGGCACCATGCCATTGCTGCCGTTCACAGAAAAAATGGTATTGTTGGCGTCGGAATATTGCCGGCTTATATACGAATAGTTAATGGTTGAAGAGAGCCTGGTATTCTTAAAGGTCAATCCCGAACGCAATATATGATTTGGTGCGGTTTCAACTTTTTTACCTTTCAATAGATCCTTTTCAGAACTGGTATACCTGGCATCTGTATAGGCATAGCTCACAAATAACAGTAAGTTTTCCTTTACCTTATGGTTAAATGACCGGATAATATTCCATTCTGCAAAGGTCTCAATGCCCATGTTCCTTGAATCGGCAATATTGGTACTGATCAGGTAAGTGCTGTTATCTGCACGGGTACGGGTTACCAATCCTATTCGGTCTTTATAATTCAGAATAAAGCCGCTGATATCAAAATTGAGTACCTTTTTATATTTTCCTCTTATGCCCAGGTCTGCATTAGACCCTCTTGAGTCTTTAAGCCCGGGGTCAATTTCAATATTAGGTGCAGTGATGCGTATATCATTAAAATTGGCCGACCGGTAGCCCTGTGTATAATTTGCGTAGAGGTTTATGGATTCAGTTAATTTGTACTCAGACCCTATGCCAAATAACGGGAACTGTCTTTTACTGTCAAGACCTTTTTCTTCAGTACGTACACCCAATGAGGAGTTGAAATAACCATCCGCAAAAAAACGGATATATTCATACCTAATCCCTGGTACCACTGATAGTTTTCCAAACCTGAAGATATTTTCAACAAACAGTGCCGTATTTAAATTCCTGAAAGCATAATCGCTGTATTCTAAATTGCCGGGGTTAAGAAAGCTGTAGTCTGCATCCCGTCCTTTTGAACCTAGTCCCTGGCTTCTCAATGTTCTTCCTTTATAAAATCTGATTCCGGCAGCCAGCACACCGGTAGTGTTCCTGGCTATTTTATACTCTGTCAGGTATCTGAATTCTGCTCCAAAATTCCGGTAATGATCCGTGCGGATATCGCGGTAACCCGTATCGGTTATGAAATTTACAGGTTTGGTATTCTCAATGCTTTTCCTGGAAGAAAGTAACATATACGTTACCAGGCTGATCTTCGACCGGTCGGAGATGGCATACTCCAGTTTAACAGAAGGAATATTCCAGTTAACCTTAAACCAGTTTCGCTCACGTACCGAACTCCTGGCATCAGCCTGGTACATCGAATCGGTAAGCCCCGCTGATAGATGTAACAAAAATTCCATCTTTGTAAACTCTGCCCCGATATTCAGTTTCTCATTTACTTTGTAATTAACAGAAGCAAACCCGGTATTCCACCTGTAGTCGGAATTTTGTCTCCATCCACTGGCCGCCCGGTGATGATAATACCCGAAATAAGTCCATTTCTTTTTTGAGCCGCCAATACTGGTATAGGAGTTAAAAAGGCCATAGGAACCAACAGATTGTTTTGTCTCAATTTCTATAGGTTTGGCTGTATTGCCTTGTTTTAAAACAAAGTTCAATAGTCCGCCCATTTGGGTGCCGTATTGAAGCGATGCGGAGCCACGAACAACTTCAACATAGGAAACAGCTTCCATCGGGGGCGAGTAATACATGTCAGGATAGCCCAGTATATCTGCAGCTATATCATAGCCGTTCTGCCTGGTATTGTATTCCCACGAACGGTTTGGACTAAGACCGCGTGATGATACATTAACCTGTATGCCCGAACCATCATTTTCCCATACATTTATACCGGCTACTTTAGAAAATACCTGGCGGGTATTGTTGGTTGCCAGGTTGGCATCAATATTCTTCAGTACCAATACATCATTTTTTTTGGCTTCAAACAGGGCAGTGCCCCGTACCGGGTCCATACGGCCAAGTCCATTGAGGTGTATTTTTTTATTGATCACCATTTCTTCCAGTTCCAGAACAGCTGTATCTGTTATATTTATGATCAGCTCTATCAATGCTTCATTTACCTGGATATTCTTTTTATACCTGCGCTGCCCTTCAAAAAAGACTTCCAGCTTTACTTTTTTAAATGGAACATTTTTAATTTCGAAAAAACCGTTATTATCAGCAACGGTCTTTAAGATGGTATCAATACTAACCGTCATACCTGCACAACCGGAGGAGGGATTTTTTAAATAGCCTTTTATGGTGGCTTTTTTTTGCCCAAAACTTAATTGGGTAAATAAAATAAGTATAAATGCTAAACTATATTTGGGTAACATGCTAAATTTTTGAATGTACGTATTGGCGAAGAGGCATACCCATAAAGGAATGCAATCACCATATTTCTTTATCAGCTATGAAAACTTAAACCGGGGAGGGGGTAAAATAATGACCTTACCGCAACTGGTAAGTGAAGAGCTA
>JBJTMN010000208.1:0-5257 GCA_046070545.1 Ferruginibacter sp. | reverse complement strand
GTCCATCCCCGGCCTGACGAGCGCCATATTCGTTATGCGGATGTGTACGAACTGAAGAAAGTGATCAGCACCGAATTTAATATTGAAGGCAATTGCACGGAGCAAAGCTTTGTTGACCTGGTACTAGCCAATAAACCCACACAGGTTACACTGGTACCGGATGCGGAGGGTCAGCTCACTTCCAACCATGGATGGAATACGATTGAACATGCTGCTTATTTAAAAGAGATGATAGCTGTTTTTAAAAGTGCAGGCATCCGTGTTTCTGTTTTTGTTGATCCGGTTACAGAAATGGTTGAAGGCGCCAAAGCCGTGGGTACAGACCGGATCGAACTGTACACAGAATCTTATGCGAAAGTTTATATGGATAATAAAGAGAAAGCCATTGAACCCTTTATTAAAGCAGCAGTAAAAGCAAATGAACTGGGCCTGGGTATTAATGCCGGCCACGACCTGGACCTGCAGAACCTCCGGTACTTTGCACAACATATTCCGGGTTTACTGGAAGTATCCATTGGCCATGCATTGATATGCGACGCGGTTTACTTGGGATTAGAGAATGTGGTACAGTTGTATAAGAGACAATTAAAATAAACTGAAAGTACTGAGACTGCAATTTTCGTTTTATAATACTTCAGCCTGGCTGAGTGTTCAATAATGATTTGCTGTACAAGTGAGTGACACAACGATGATGCCCATAGCAAAAATGCTTGCCCGGGAAAAATACAAAACCGCGTTAGATACTACTTTAATAATTTCGCCAGTTTGCGCTCCAGCGCAGCACCACGCAGGTTTTTGGCCACCACTTTACCATCGGGACCGATCAAAAAGTTTTGAGGAATATTAAATATGCCAAACTGTTGGGCTACAGAATTCTGCCAGCCCTGTAAGTCGCTGATATGGGTCCAGGTAAGACCATCCATGTTGATGGCATCTATCCAGGCCGGCCTGGCTTTATCGAGTGAAACGCCCAGTACTGTAAAGTTTTTGTCTTTGTATTTGTTGAAAGCTGCAACTACATTAGGATTTTCCTGGCGGCATGGGCCACACCAGCTTGCCCAGAAATCTACCAGCACATATTTACCACGTAAAGAAGAAAGGCTTACCGGTTTGCCGGCTGTATCCGGCTGTGAAAAATCGGCCAGGATGCTTCCTTTTCCGTTCACTTTTCCTTCGGTTACCTGCTGGGCAATATACTGCCCCATAACTGTTGCTTTGATCTTTGGATCAAGCATATTATACAGCTCCTCTGTTTTATAAATATCATCCGCTATCTGGTTGTACCGGATCAGTGCCAGGGGTGTTATATAATCAGCCTTATGTGTGGTAACAAAATCATAAAGCAGTTTTACGGCTTTATCATGCATCGCTTCATCATAATCTCCGCTTTCTGTAAACACAGCCTGGTAAGGCTCCAATGATGAATTGAACTGCTCAAAAGCAGTGTGTGATGCAGAACCCGTTATCTTTGACTTGTCGATGGTTGCCTTATCGCCGGTGATGGTAACATGACTATTATCTAAAAAGATGGTGATGTAAGGTTGCTGCCTGTTAAAGAGTATGATCTTGAAATCCGGTCTCTCCATTTTTCCCTTGAAACTGAATTTTCCGCCTTTTAAAATAGTGCTTTGCTCGGTAGCGCCGGTCTGGCCGTTTAAAAATTCAACGGTGGCTCCTTCGTTAAAACCGGTTACAGTTCCATCTATATTAAATTCACTTGCAGCGTTTGTTGCTGCATTGGCTTTGGCGGGTGTTTTGGCAGCAGATTTAGCTTTTGCAGGGGTTTTGCTTTTAGGCGAACCTTGTGCAAAGATTATCGCTGGTATGGAAATGAATAAAAACAGGAACGGGAAAATTCTTTTCATCATTAAAATTTATTGTAGCGCAATTTACTTAGTTTTTTGCACTCCGGATTAGCCTTTTATACCATTTATGAAATCTTTAGTAGTGGCTGCAATGCCGGTTGTATCTTTTAAAGCCTTAATATAAGCAGAACCGATGATGGCTCCATTTGTGTACCTGCAGGCAGCTTCAAAGCTGGCCTTATCTTTTATGCCAAAACCTACCAGTACAGGATTGGTCAAGTTCATATCCTGTAACCTGCTGAAATAAGCTTCCTGATCCTGAACCGTATTTGAGCCGGCAGCATGATGCTCCGTTCCGGTTGTGGAGGAAGAGGATACTGCATATACAAATCCGCTGCTGAGCGTATCTATCTGCCTGATCCTTTCTTCGCTTGTTTCTGGCGTTACCAGAAAAATGAATTTCAGATCATGCTTTTTAAAATATTCCTGGTATTGTGTTTCAAATTCGTACATGGGCAGATCAGGTAATATGATCCCATCTACCCCAACTTCAGCGGCGGCGGCGCAAAATTTTTCGATACCAAACTGCAATACAGGATTAAGATAGCCCATTAATATAACGGGGGTATCCACAGTTCCCCGCAGGTCTTTCAGCTGCTCAAAAAGCAAATGAATATTCATGCCGTTTTCCAGGGCCTGCATATTACTCTGTTGTATGACCGGTCCATCAGCAATGGGATCACTGTAAGGTATGCCCAGTTCAATAATATCGGCTCCGCTTTGTTGTAATGCCTGCAATACTTCTAATGTGGAGTTCAGCTGCGGATAACCGGCTGTGCAGTAAACATTCAGGATGTTTTTATTTTTTTGGGAGAAAAGTTTATCTAATCTATTATTTACCTCACCCCCGTCCCCTCTCCTGGAGGAGAGGGGGGCTTGAGACTCTGTGAATTCGTTCATACTTTTATATATTTTATCAGCACAACTTTCAATTTCTTTTAAAACCATTTTTAAATTGCTTTCGACGGTTTCATTTGTAAACCGTACAACAGTTAACCCACTTTCATTTAAATTCTTTGTTCTTACTTCATCATACAAAGCAATTTCAGGATCATTGTGAACTTCTCCATCAACTTCTATAACCAGTTTCAGTTGATGGTTATAAAAATCAAGGATGTAATTATCAAATGCATGCTGTCTTCTAAATTTCAGATTACAAAGTTTATTGTTCCTCAATGCCTTCCAGAGTATTTGTTCAGCCTTTGTTTGCACTTTACGCAGGCTCCTTGCATTTTCAAATGTAATTGCTTTTGAATTTTTATGAAGGTTATCATTGTATGAGTTCATGATACTAACGAATTCAAAGTATATTCAAAAAATCAGAGCCGGGTTCCCCTTTCCTGAAGGAGAGGAGTTGGGGGTGAGGTCATACATGTTTCATATAAGTGTCCAGGTCCTTATCTCCTCTTCCGCTCAAACATACCACTACCACATCTGTCTTTTTAAAATTAATCATTTTTAAAGCATGTAAGGCATGTGCTGTTTCCAGCGCAGGAATGATACCTTCCAGTTTGCTTAATTCAAATGCTGCATTCAGAGCCTTATTATCAGTAGCACTCATAAATACCGCTCGTCCGGTTTCATATAAATGGGCGTGTAAAGGACCAATGCCCGGGTAATCCAGTCCGGCTGAAATACTGTGTGGCTCTGTAACCTGACCGTCCTCCGTTTGCATCAGCAGACTTTTACTGCCATGCAATATACCAGGCTTACCCAGTTGGGTAGTCGCTGCACTCATGCCACTGTTAATACCACAACCGGCAGCTTCTACGGCAATCAGTTTTACAGATTCATTATCCAGGAAATGACAAAAAGCACCTGCTGCATTACTTCCTCCGCCTACACAGGCAATAACATAATCGGGCAACTCTTTGCCTGTTTTCTCCAACAGCTGTTTTTTTATTTCTTCACTGATGATGCTCTGGAACCTGGCAACCATATCCGGGTAAGGATGCGGCCCCACTACCGAACCAATAATATAATGCGTATCAGCCGGATTATTGATCCAGTCTCGGATGGCTTCGTTGGTGGCATCTTTCAAAGTCTTGCTGCCGCTGGTGGCAGGCACTACAGTTGCTCCCAGCATTTTCATGCGTGCTACATTCGGAGCCTGGCGCTCAATATCTTTTTCGCCCATGTACACAATACACTCCAGTCCTTTTAAGGCACATACGGTTGCTGTTGCTACACCATGCTGGCCTGCACCGGTTTCTGCAATGATCCTTTTTTTGCCAAGCCGCTGCGCCAGTAGTATCTGCCCGATGGTATTGTTGATCTTGTGTGCACCGGTATGACAAAGATCTTCCCTTTTTAAAAACACATTGGTATGATATTTACTGCTGAGCCTTTCAGCAAAAAAGAGCGGCGTTGGCCTGCCGGCATAATCCTTCAGCAGGTATAAATATTCATTTTGAAAATCTTCTTCGTAGATAATCTTAAGGTAATTATCCTGTAGCTCCTTTACATTGGGGTACAGCATTTCAGGGATGAATGCGCCGCCAAAGTTTCCGTAATAACCGTGTTCGTCAATACTCCCAACACCTGGAGTGGCTTTTTGGCTCTGTTCTGTTTCCATCATACTTTTTTTTAACTGCTCCTTAATATAAAATCCTTTAAACTATCCTGCGCTTAAGTTCTCCCTGCCGGGGTTCAGGGCAAGAGAACGAACGAAGTTCAATGGGTAATGATCAACTGCAAAAATTTCAGATCCAGCCACCTGTTAAACTTAAAACCCACTTGCTTAAAATGTGCCACTTCTTCAAACCCGAAACTTTTATGCAGGTGCAGGCTCACTTCATTACTTGCATCAATACCGGCAATGATCGTATGCAGCTTTAATTCCTTAGCAGCTTCTATAATGGGCGGCATCAGTAATTTGCCAACCCCTTTTCCTCTTGCACCTGCAGCCACATGCACCGTGTTTTCAACTGAATATTTATAGGCAGTTGGTACCCGAAAGGGACCGATCGTGCTCACACCCAGGATAACCCCGGCTTCTTCTGCCACAAAAACCGGGAAGCCCAGTTGTTTTCTTTCACTAAACCAGGCTTTGCGCATTTCCAACGTATGTGGTTCGTAATAATATACAGCCGTGGTGTTTTTAATGATCTCATTGTAAATATCCAGTATCTGTGGAAGATCATCTTCTGTTGCATGTCGTACGTTGATCATCCCAGTATTATTTTAAACCCTGCCTGAATTGCAACACCAACGCCATATCTTTTACGCCTGGTTCTTTTTCAACTTTGCTGTTAATATCTACCGCATAATAATCAGGGTGTTTAAATGCTTTTACTTTAGCAATATCATCCACACCAATACCCCCGCTTAAAAAGAAAGGTTTTTCAATTTTAGCTTTGCTTAAAACTTTCCAGTCGAATTGCTTGCCTGTA
>JBJTMN010000207.1:0-2037 GCA_046070545.1 Ferruginibacter sp. | reverse complement strand
CTCCCTGATAAGTATTTCAAAAAAAGTTAATACTCTTACCGTTTGCAGCATTTTTGTGAACCCTACCCAGTTTAACGATGCCAAAGATTTTGATAATTACCCCTCAACCATTGAAAAAGATATTGATGCACTGGAAAAAGCAGGCTGCGATGTGTTGTTTTTACCCTCTGTTTCAGAAATGTATCCATCCGGTACCCAACATGCACAAACCTATGACCTGGGTTATTTAGAAACCGTTTTGGAAGGCAAATACCGTCCGGGACATTTCCAGGGGGTATGCCTGGTGGTTCATCGCTTACTGAACATCATTCCGGCCAGCGAGTTATACCTGGGTCAGAAGGATTACCAGCAGTGCATGGTCATTAAAAGATTGATCGGACTTGAAAACATCAGGACGAATATCAATATCTGCCCCACCCTGCGTGAAGCCAGCGGGCTGGCAATGAGCAGCCGGAACATGAGGCTGGATGATAAAGAAAAAGTACAGGCACTTGCAATATTTGAAACGCTGACTTACCTGAAAAATAATATGAAGCGGGGTGATTTACGTGAATTGAAGCAGGATGCTGTGAACAAATTAACCAACGCCGGTTTTAAAGTGGATTATGTTGAAATTGCTGATGCTGCAAACCTGGATATTATTGAGCATTGGGATGGAAACAGAGAACTGGTGGCCCTTGCTGCTGCATTTTTAGGTGAAGTAAGATTGATTGACAATATGCTGTTGTAAGATAATACATGATACTGGTCACCGGATACCGGATAAAGGATACCGGATATTGAATCTTCTTTTTTGACTTTACTGTTTTCACTTCGTAATTTGTAACCGATTATGAATAAGCGGCTGATATCCATATTACAATATACTTTTTTTTTAGGGGGCGGTATTTTTTTGGTCTGGTGGCAGTTGAGAGGCATGACGGCAGAGCAGAAGACCCAGTTTACCCAGGCATTGCGAAGTGCCAATTACTGGCTTATCTTTCCGATCATCTGTATGAGCCTGCTCAGCCATTTAAGCCGTTCTTACCGCTGGAAATTGTTGCTGGAGCCGCTGGACTATTACCCCAAGATTAAAAATGTATTTGCCGTAACCATGGTTGGATACCTGGCCAATGCTGCTATTCCACGACTGGGTGAAATTTTAAAATGTACATTCTTATCCAAGTACGAGCATATCAAAGTAGATAAACTGGTAGGTTCTATTTTAATTGAACGCACATTCGACCTTTTCTGTTTTATCCTTTTCATTGGCATCACAGTACTTATCCAGATCAACAAGATCGGCGGTTTTATCAAAGAAAAAATAACATTATTTGGAAATGAATCCGGAATGCCTGTTTGGGTAAAGGGCATCATCGTTATCAGCATCATTGTATTCATCTATTTTATCTTAAAGTTCCTGGTAAATAAATACCCGGGTAACAAGACCATTTTTAAGATCAATAATTTTTTTAAAGGCATAGGCCAGGGTTTTGTTGCCATCAGGAATTTAAAGAAACGCAACCAGTTCATTGCACACACCCTGCTGATCTGGACGATGTACCTGTTGCAGGTATACGTGGGTTTTAAGGCAATGGAACATACAGCAGCACTGGATATAAAGGCTGCCTGCAGTGTGCTGGTACTGGCCAGTTTTTCCATGATACTTACCCCTAATGGCATTGGCCTTTTTCCCATCTTTGTAATGCAGACTTTGATCCTCTATAATATTGACGGTGCTTATGGAAAAGCATTCGGTTGGCTTATCTGGGGCGTTTCTACCTGCATTACTGTCATTGTAGGCTTTATCTGCCTGCTGTTGCTCCCTTACTTAAATAAAACAAAAAATGAGATCAGTACAAGCCATACCGGATAAAATATTTACACTGGAAAACCTGTTACACCAGTTGAACCGCTGGCGCCTGCTTGATAAAAAGATCGTTTTTACCAACGGGGTATTTGATATTTTGCATGAAGGGCATATCGCTTCCTTAAGTGATGCAGCACAACAGGGGAATATCCTGATTGTTGCAATCAATTCAGATGCGTCTGTAAAAA
>JBJTMN010000206.1:0-7505 GCA_046070545.1 Ferruginibacter sp. | reverse complement strand
AATTTGTTTTTACAAATATACAATTCAAGCCTTAGTAATATTTTCGCCCGGCGGCGAAATAAAATTGCCACAGAAGCACGAAAACGCAGAAGAAAAGTGTTATTGCTAAAGTCTACCGCTTGTTATTATTCTGAAAACGTCTTGGCTTATTAAATTTCCTATTTCCACCACCCGAGGACCCAGTATTATAAGCTGGAGTTTCGCCCAGTTCTGCCGGCACTTCGGCCTTGGGAACAGGTTTGCCTAATAATTTTTCTATACCCTGAAACCTGCGTTGCTCTTTAACTGTAACAAAAGTGTAAGCTGTGCCTTCTGCCGCCGCCCTGGCTGTACGGCCAATGCGGTGAACATAATCTTCGCCATCGTGTGGTACATCGTAATTAATGACCAGGTCAATATTGTCTATATCAATTCCGCGGCTTAAAATATCGGTAGCAACCAAAATGGGCAATCTCCTGCTTTTGAACTGCATCAATACATCTTCTCTTTTGCTCTGATCCAAATCGCTATGAATTTCATCTGCCAAAAACCTGGCACGTTTCAGATCACGGGTAAGGTTTTTAACGGCGATCTTGCTGCTGCAAAAAATGAGTACAGATGAAAAGTTCTTTTTTTGAAGCAGGTGCTTCACCAGCGGAATTTTCTGTGTATCGTATACGATGAAGGCAGACTGTTCAATCTTTTCATTCGGCTTACTGATCGATATGTTTATTTCAGCCGGTTCATGCAATATCTTCCTGGCCATTTCTCTTATCTTATGCGGCATCGTTGCGGAGAACAACAGGTTCTGGCGTTTTTTAGGCAGGTTATCAATGATGAACATGATATCATCATAAAAACCCATATCCAGCATACGGTCTGCTTCATCCAGAATTAAATATTTCAACCCGGCCAGTTTTACATAGCCCATTTTTATATGTGCCATCATTTTACCAGGCGTACAAATTACCACATCGGCACCATGGCTCAGCGCTTTCTTTTCCTGCACAAATGCATTCCCATCTCCACCACCATAAACGGCTATTGAACTAACTGAGGTGAAGTAAGAAAGCCCTTCCATATGCTGGGCGATCTGCACAGCCAGTTCCCGGGTGGGAACAATTACCAGTGCATTATTGGTATGATCCTCGTGCGGATCAGTAATGATCTTGTTGATGAGGGGAAGTAAAAAAGCGGCTGTTTTGCCGGTTCCTGTCTGGGCAGAAGCGATTATATCTTTGCCGGCCATTATCAGCGGAATAACCTGTTCCTGAACCGGGGTAGCGTTTTCATAGCCTGAAAATTCAATTCCTTCCATTAATCTTGGGTCAAATCCAAATTCGGTAAACTTCAATGTTATTAAATTTTAATCGGGTGAAGATACAGAATAAAGCCTGACCCCGGTTGTTTTAAACGCCGACTACGGCTTTAATAACCCTGAAACCGGTTTAAATAAACCCGACAGCGGTTATTAGCTTACCTTTACAGCAATAAAATACACAATGATCAAAGTAGGAGAATACAACAATTTAAAAGTAATACGGGAGGTTGACTTTGGGGTTTATTTAGATGACGGAGCCGAAGGCATTTTGTTGCCGAAACGATTTGTGCCTAAAGGAACCGCAACCGGTGATGAATTAAATGTCTTTTTATATCATGATGGCGAAGACAGGCTGATTGCCACCACCCAAAAACCAAAAGGCATATTAGGTGATATTGTAAAGCTGAGAACCATCAGCGTAACAGAACATGGTGCCTTTTTAGATAATGGGTTGATGAAGGACCTATTTGTTCCAAAATCCAAACAGCAACAGGTGATGATACCGAATGGTGAATACCTGGTGAAAATTTATTTGGATGAGCAAACCGGAAGATTGGCTGCTACTGAAAAGTTAGAGCCTTTTTTAAGCAATGAAGAACTGACAGTTAAAGAACTGGAAGTCGTTGACCTGATCGTTTACCGCCGCACTGATATTGGTTATGTGTGTATCATCAATAACAAACATACCGGTGTATTACATCACAACGAAATTTTCCGGAACATTACCGCTGGAGACCGGTTTACCGGTTTTATAAAGAAGATATATCCCGAAGATAAGTCCAGCGATCTTCGTTACCGCATTGACGTATCTGCCGGCAAACCAGGTTATAACCGGGTGGAAGATGAAACAGAAAAGATAATTCGTTTATTAAAAGAGCATGAGGGCTTTTTGCCTTATCACGATAAAAGTGACCCGGAAGAGATCTATTCTTTCTTTGGTATGAGTAAGAAGACCTTTAAAATGACAACCGGTAATTTGTACAAACAGCGAAAGATCAGTTTTGAGAAAGGAGGGATCAGGCTTCTTGGCTCCTGACTATAAAATATCTGCATCTAAGCCGATTGATAAAGCCCCCTTTTCCGTTAAAGCTTTTTAAAATTGCCTCGCAGGCACAATAATTTTAGCCTTACCATAGTTTGTATATACAGGCACGCTAACACAGTGTGCTACCACTCTCTGTTTATTTAAAAGACAACCTTATGGAAACGAATCTTTCAAAATTAAATCTTAAAGCTGTAGTTCAGCAGATTAACCACAATGCAACATCCTGGATAGGTCATGGTCGTGGGGAAACAAAAAACCATATCAGCGGCCAAACATTTACCTGTCCTGCAACGGGCCAACTGGATAGCATCCAGGTCTTTTCCGAGTGCGTTACAAAAAACGGACCTGTAAATTTAACCGTACACATATTTGATACTGTAACAAAGAACTGGGGGCCGGCGCTGGAAACCTGTTCTGTTGAATTTAATACAACCGATACGGGCAAATGGATATCTTTTCCACTACATGGTCTGCAACTGAATGCAGGAAAAGTGTATGGGTTCAGAATGAAAAGTGACGCCGGTTTAATTGGCCTGGGTGAAGCTGCAGGAAGTTTTGATAAACCAGCCAATATAGGCGGACAGGAATGGTCGGCAGATGCGGATGATCAGCCGGGTAATTATTACAGTTATCTAAGCCTGGCATTTAAAGTTGCATTAAGGGCTTAGTAATTACTTTCCGATACAGAATTTAGAAAAAATATAATCGAGTACATTTTCATTGGTGATATCACCGGTGATCTCGGAAATATAATGCAGGCAACGCCTGATATCCAAAGCCAGCAGGTCGCCTGGTATATTATTATCCAGGCCGTTTTTAATTTCGGTTAGTGAAGCATCAACCTGTTGCAAGGCTTCATAATGACGTGCATTGGTAATGATGGTATTTTCTGTATTCACCTGCCCCTTGATTATTTTATCCACCAGCTTTTGTTTCAGCAGGTCAATATGTTGCTTTTCCTTGGCAGAAATAAACAACACATCTGCACCTGCAAATTTTTCAGCAGCAGCGCTGGTGCCGTTCAGATCGGTTTTATTCCCAACCAACAGGTAATTATCATTTTTCTCCCTGATCAACGCAATGGCAGCTTCCACTTCCCCGGACGTTTCTGTATTCACATCAAAAATATAAACCACTTCATCGGAGTTTGCGATCTTTTCCCTGCTCTTTTCAATACCTATCAGTTCAATTACATCGGTACTGTTTTCCCTTATTCCGGCAGTATCAATCAACCTGAAAAGAATTCCATCAATATTAATAACTTCTTCAACTGTATCACGGGTAGTTCCTGCAATTTCACTCACGATTGCCCGGTTCTCATTAAGCAATGTATTCAGCAATGTACTTTTCCCTGCATTGGGTTTACCTATGATCGCAACACTTACACCGTTCTTTATAACATTACCCAGTTTAAATGATTGCAGCAAATTCCCGGTAACCGAGCTTGCTTCGTTGATCAGTTCGTAAAATTTTTTCCGGTCGGCAAATTCCACATCTTCCTGGCTAAAATCGAGTTCCAGTTCTATCAGTGCCGAAAACTGTATCAGGTTTTCCCGAAGCTGTTTTAAAACTTCGCTGAATCCTCCACGCATATTATGCAGTGCTGTTTTTTGCGATGCGGCTGTATTGGAAGCAATAATATCTGCCACCGCTTCGGCCTGTGTAAGGTCTAATTTTCCATTCAAAAAAGCACGTTGGGTAAACTCCCCGGCTTTGGCAAGCCTGGCTCCTTTACGTATACAGGCCTGTATTACCTGCTGTTGCACAAAGGGGCTGCCGTGGCAGCCAATCTCCACCACATCTTCACCGGTGTAACTCCTGGGATTTTTATAAAGCGATACAACCACTTCATCAATATATGCATGATCTTCTTTTATAAAACCTACATGAATGGTATGTGAGTTTTGTTTGTGGAGATCTTTGGAAGGAAACAATTCGTTTACAATTTCAATAGCTTTGGTGCCGCTTAAACGTATAACACCAATTGCGCCAACACCAGCAGGAGTAGCTAACGCAACAATGGTATCATCCCAGCCTGAAACATGATCTGACATTTGGCAAAGATACCATCTCTGTTGCCTAAAGGAAAAGCTTTAAGCTTTTATTTTTCCTGCAAAATCTTTTTGTCCGCATTGTTCAGTTCATCAATATAATATTTCTTTACCTGGCAGATGGTTACCTCGTCGGTAATATCAACAAAGTTTTTGAAATTGCTGGCTGCCGATGCTTTAATGATAAGTATAAACTGGTCATTGCCCCCTCTTGCCTTTATAACATCAGCCTTTTTCTGCATCAGCACTTTCCTTATTTGATCTGGTGCAAAGCCTGTTTCTTTTACAGGAGGGTTATTTTCTACATCACCTTCATAGTATTTTATCCGGTTACCTTTATCAAGCAAAACAGTAAGTACACAGGATTCGCAAATCTCATCGCCGGGTGGAGTCTTGTCGTAGGGCATCACCAGATCCATTGCTTTTGGAGTTGACATGGTGGTTGTAAATACAAAAAAAGTGATGAGTAAAAAACCCAGGTCTACCATGGGAGTAAGATCAACCCTGGTACTTTTTCTGTTAAACCTTTTCTTTTTTTCGTTTGATCTTTTTGATTCTGTTTCTGCCATAACAGTAAGTTTTTATTAAGATGGCAGGATGAAACATTTCCATAAGCAGCCTAAAAAAAATCCCTCCAGGCAACTGAAGGGATAAAAAATATTTTTAAATAACTAATCTTCTACCACAAATACTACGGGCTGCCGGCGATAAGCATTTACCTGCTGTCCGTTTTGAACAGCGGGTGTCCAGTTCTTTGTTTTTTTAATTACCCGTACTGCTTCCTCACACATACCAAAGCCCGGATCATTTTCACATTTCACATCACTTACGCTTCCATCTTTACTTACCACAAATTTTACGATCACTGTGTATTTACCGGCAGTTGCTCCGTTATCAACCGGTAAATTTCCATTTAGTGTATTACGCAGGTAATTCAACCAGGCATCCTGTCCACCAGGAAAACCGGCTTCTATTTCCACCGATGTAAATATTTTATTTTCTTCATCAGGTCTTTTTACTTCTACTATCCTCGTATCTGTTTCATCAACGGGTGCCTGTACAACCTGGTTCGTGTTGTCACTCTTTACATCTTTAGTGCTGATGGCTGCATCAGGTTCCAGGTCCTTAATAACTTCGTCCGGCTTCACATCTTCATCTCTGACAATAACGGGAGGTGTAAACCTGATCTGTTTGATATCCAGTTTTGGTTTTTCTACAGGCGGCGGAGGAGGCGGTGGTGGTGCAGGATCTTCCGTGTTTAATTGTTTCAATGTTGTTTCAACTACATTATAACTTCTGTTACTGCCGTTATCGTTAATCATGTTTGCCAGAACGGTTCCACCTAAAGCCAGCAATAAAGTAAAGCCTGTAATTGCCAATGCCCTGCCCAGTGTTTTTTTGTAGGATTTTCTCAACTGGTAAGCACCGTATACTTTGTTCTTACCTTCAAAAATAATGTCGAGTACATCTGCAGATAAGATTTTGTTTGTTTCCATAATCATTAGTTTTTTAACAGGCTCCGGATCATTATTACTCCATTTACCTGTTTGGTTTGATAATATATTTCCTGGTATCCAGCTTTTATTTCTCTTGAGTATCCGGATTACTCGAAGAAGAAACTTTTCAGTAAGATGGTAACATGAACTATTTCCACAAACAAGGCAAAAAAAATCCCCCGGTAAACCGGGGGATCTGTGTATGGTATTTTTTAGCGTTTACTCTTCTACTACGAATGTGATCGGCTGACGGCGATAGGCGTTTACATTCCGTCCGTTCTGAATAGCCGGTGTCCAGTTCTTGGTCTTTTTAATAACCCTGATAGCTTCTTCACACATACCAAAACCGGGATCATTTTCGCAGCTGACATCACTAAGACTTCCATCTTTACTTACCACAAATTTTACAATAACAGTGTACTTTCCACCGCTTGCACCATTATCTACAGGTGTGCTTGCGTTCAATGTTTTTCTAAGATAGTTACGCCAGGCATCTTCGCCACCGGGGAATCCGGCTTCTACTTCCACCTTGGTAAAAATCTTATTCTCATCATCTTCTTTCTTCACTTCCACAACCTGTGTTCCTTTTTCTTCAACCGGAGCCTGTACTACCTGTACAGTGTTTTCACTTTTTACAGTTTGAACACTGATAGCAGCATCTTCCTTGATCTCTTCGATCTTCTCTTCAGGTTTTACTTCCTCATCCTTTACAATTTTTGGAGGAGTAAATTTAACCTGGTTGATTTCAGGTGGTGGTGGTGGTGTAGGTGGTGGTGGTGGCGGAGGAGGCGGCGGTGGTGGTGGCTCGTCTGCCTTTAATTCCGCCATCTGTGTTTCCAGCGTGTCAAATTTCTTTTTGCCGTTATCTCCGCCAAAAACATTGAACAGGTAATATCCGCCCAACAACAATAACAAAGATGCACTGGTAATAATGAGTGCTTTTGTAAGTGTCTTTTTATAGGACTTCCTTAACTGATAAGCACCATATTCCTTATTCTTTCCATCAAAAATGATGTCAAGAACATCGGCACTTAAAATTTTGTTTGCTTCCATTATAATCTCTTTTTAATTAGATTCAAAATTGTTTCATTTCCATAGAGACCTTACTGAATACCATTTGCCTGTTCGGTAGTTCTGATAAGCATTTTTTCTACGTCAGTCATCTCTACTTCTGCATAGTGACCAGGTGGTACTGCAGAGATTGTCATTTCATCCAATATGTCTATCGCATTTTTAAACGTTGACTTTTCATCAGATTTTATGATATACATCAGGTCATCTATCGGCGTAGCTTTCTTCTTTTCCAGTATCAGGCTACGTATGCCTGCAAAATTGGTGCTTTTAAAATCCTGGCTGATCGTTTCAGCAACTAACTGCCCATAGTAGTAATACACCTGGTTACCTTTGCCCAGCAAAATAGTCATGGCACCAGAGTTCTTTACCTTCATCTCCTGATTAGGGTCGTCCTTAGGTTCATTCATATTCATTGCAGTTGACTGGCTCATGGTTGTTGTAAATACAAAGAATGTAATTAACAGAAAACCAAGGTCAACCATGGGAGTAAGATCAACACGGGTAGAAAGTTTTTTTGGTTTTTTGACGCCGGGGCCTTT
>JBJTMN010000205.1:0-6769 GCA_046070545.1 Ferruginibacter sp. | reverse complement strand
AAAGCCATACAGGCTTTTAATGAACACCTTAAAAATGACGACAGGGTAGAAAGAGCCATGCTGACGATCAGGGATGGGCTTTTACTGGTTCAAAAAAAATAATAATGTTTAAAATTTCAATAACCATATTACTTTCTTTTTTTTCGGTTACAGCTTTGGCACAAAGGCTCACTATAGAAGAATATGTTGAGCAGTTTAAAGAAACCGCCATGAACGAGATGCGGCGTTCGGGTGTGCCGGCAGCCATCACCCTGGCGCAGGGGATCCTGGAATCTGAAAACGGTAACAGCGAGCTGGTGAAAAAATCAAATAACCATTTTGGTATTAAATGCAAAAGCAACTGGACCGGCGAAAGCGTGACACATGATGATGATGCAAATGGAGAATGCTTCAGGGCTTATACCAATGCTTCAGATAGTTACCGGGATCACAGTGATTTTTTAAAAAACAATCAGCGGTATGCATCGCTTTTTAAACTAGATCCTACTGATTACGCGGGTTGGGCTAAGGGGCTGAAAAAAGCAGGCTATGCCACCAATCCAAGATACCCGGAATTATTGATAAAATATATTGAACAAAATAACCTTCAGCAATATAGTTTACTGGTGTTGAATAAATTGCCTGAAACAGAAGTTGCTGCACAGATCAGCAGCGGTACCGAAAATAAAACCCAGCCTGTGTTAAGTGAAAGCAGGCCATTGCCTTCTGCACAGGTAGCAACTTTATCTCCCGATGCAGGAAAGGTCATCAGCATTAATAATACCAAATGTGTATTTGTAAAAAAAGGAACATCTTTACTGGCCATTGCTGACAAGAACAATATCAGTTTAAGCAAACTGATGGAGTTTAATGATATGACCGAAGATGGTTTGTTAGGCAAAGACCAATACATTTACCTGGCGAGGAAATCGAAAACCGGCGACCAGGAATTTTACATCGTGCAGCCTGGAGAAACACTGAATGATGTTGCCCAGTTAACAGGCATACAGCTGAAACACCTGCTGGAATACAATAATGTAAAGGCAGATGCAACAGTAACTGCAGGTACTAAACTGTTCTTACAACCGGGCTTACAAAACGACATAAGAAAAGCAGATGTATCCAAAAGCAAAGTACATATAGTAGGCGCAAAAGAAGGCTTATATTCCATTGCCAGAACGTATAATGTAACCGTTCAGCAACTCAGGGAGTGGAATAAACTGGAATCAGATAATTTAAAGATCGGGCAGCAAATCATTGTATCAAAATAAATAATGTAAACATGGTAATTCAGGTACTGGACAAAAAATTTCAACCTTATATTAAAGCACCGCAAATACAGGAGCAGGTCGAGAAACTGGCTAAGCAGATCAATGCAGATTATGCCGGGCAAAAGCCGCTGTTCATTGCCATTTTAAATGGTTCGTTCATGTTCGCATCCGACCTGTTTAAAGAACTTACCATTGATGCAGAGATCTGTTTCATAAAACTGGCATCTTACAAGGGAACAAAATCAACCGGGAATGTAATAACATCCATCGGGCTGGATATACCGTTAACAGACAGGCATGTGATCATTATTGAAGATATAGTGGATACCGGAAAAACATTACATGAGTTTTTGCCTCAGCTGGAAAACCAGCAACCGGCAAGTTTAAAGATAGCTGCTTTACTGCATAAGCCGGATGCGTTGGTGCATCCGCTAAAAATTGATTATATTGGGTTTAATGTACCCAATAAGTTTCTGCTGGGGTTTGGGCTTGATTATGACGGTTTGGGCAGGAATTTTAAGGAAATTTATCAGCTAGTGGAAGAGTAAGAGGGCAGCGCAAAGCTTACAAAGAACATCTTGGTATCAGTAATATACTTTTGTTTTAACCAGCTTGCAATTGAAAACATGGGTTCTCTATATTCTGTTCATCTTAATGGCCTTTACAGCCAGGTCGCAGTATTATCTGCGTGGCGAGATCAAGGATGAGAAAAACCAGCCGCTGCAAAATGCAAAGATCCTGCTTCACTCAAACAATCATTCATATTTTTCAGGAAGCACCGGTGGTTTTGGAATAACCACCAATATACTAATGGACTCTTTAACCATCAGCCTGGATGGGTATGAACCGAAATCTGTAAAAGTTAATGCAGAGCAATGGCAGAATATTACGTTAAAGATTTTGCCATCAAATGTAAACAGCAACCGGCCCCGGCTTATTTCTGTAACAAAAAACATGGACCATTCCTGCAAAGTAAAATGGTTCATTGATAATGAGACTTATTTTCAGCTGGTAGAGAATGAATATGTAAAAGCGGATAAATTTCCCAATACCGGGTTTTCACTAAATGTAAATAAAGCATCCTACAGCAATGTAAGGCGTTTCATCAATATGAAAAGTGCCGTGCCGCCAGATGCAGTGCGTACAGAAGAAATGGTGAATTACTTTAACCTGCATTACCGGGAACCAGAAAAAGGAAAGATCTTTCGTTTTGAATCGCAGCTTACTTCCTGCCCCTGGGATATGGAAAAGCAATTACTTTTCCTGAATGTGAACGCGAAAAAATTAGACCTCGATAAGATACCTCCCGGCAATTTTGTTTTTTTGATCGATGTGTCGGGAAGCATGGACCAGCCTAACCGACTGCCTTTACTGAAAGCAGCATTCCAGATGTTTGTAAAAAACCTTCGGCCCATTGATACCATGTCCATTGTCAGTTACGGATCATCTGTAAGTATAGCCCTGCAACCTACAGGTGGAGCTGAAAAGGAAAAGATATTAAAGACCATTGAAGAACTGGAAGCCAGTGGCGATACACCCGGTGAAGCAGCAATTATGGCCGCTTACGCCCTGGCAAGAAGCACATACAAAGAGGGCAGCAGTAACCGGGTTATTCTGGCTACTGATGCGGATTTTAACAGGGGTGCCACTTCCGAAAAAGCTATGGAAGACCTGATAACCAAGGAAAGGCAGGGAGGCATTTACCTAACCTGCCTGGGCGTAGGGATGGGTAACTTTAAAGAATCAAAACTGGCAACGCTTGCTAAAAAAGGCAATGGCAATTTTGCTTACTTAGATAATATCAATGAGGCAGAAAAAGTACTGATAAAAGAACTTACCCAAACTTTTTATGCTGTGGCCGATGATGTATTTATGAACCTGAAGTTTAACGCAGACCTGGTAAAGGAATACCGGCTGATTGGTTTTGATAACCGGCGGGACGCAGTTGCCGACACTACCATTGATCTTGAAGGCGGTGAACTGGGAAGTGGTAACAGTGTATTGGCCATATTTGAAATTGTACCGACCAGCGATCAGCTTTTTAAACCGGATACCTTTCCTAAAGATGCGGTAGCAGAAATTGAGATGCGTTACAGCCTTTGTAATGATACAGCCGTACTGTCCTTAACAAATGTATGCCCCGCCAATTATGTTGATTTTAAAAGTATTGATAAGGACCTGCAGTTTGCTACGGCTGTTGCTATGTTCGGACTTAAGATAAAGCAATCCAAATACATTAAGCAGGTTGAATGGCAGGATATTGAAAGAATCGCTACTGAGTCCTACGATGCATCCAGCTACCTCCAAAGCGAATTTATGGGGCTTATCAGTAAAGCAGAAGATATTTATACCAGCAAAAAGAAGAAGCGGAATAAAAACGATTAAGACGCTCAATACAGATAAGATGCACCCCACCTGTTTAGGTAGGTTGGTTGAATTTTTTATTTTTTGGAGCTTATTAAGAGAACATCTCCCTCACCTTATCAAAAAATGATTTATCGTTCTTATCCGGCTTGGGTTTAAAATTCTCTGAATGCTGCAGTTTTTCCAGCATTTCTTTTTCAGATGCAGATACATGCTGTGGTGTCCATACATTTATCTGAATCAGCTGGTCTCCTTTTTCGTAGCTATTTACATTAGGAAACCCCTTGCCTTTCAGCCTGAAGATCTTTCCGCTTTGGGTACCTGCCGGTATTTTGATTTTTGCCCGGCCATCAATGGTTGGCACTTCTACCTGCGTACCAAAAACGGCATCAGGTATTGAAATATGCAGATCAAAAGCTACGTTCAATCCATCCCGGTGTAGTTGTGGATGTGCTTCTTCCTCGATCAGTACTATCAGGTCTCCTGCATTTCCGCCGCGTTCGCCGGCATTCCCTTTTCCGCTCAGGCTAAGCTGCATACCTTCCTGTACACCGGCTGGTATATCAATCGTCATCGTTTCTTCGCCATAAACCCGTCCGTCGCCTTTGCAGGCGGTACATTTATGGGTAACTGTACTGCCTTCCCCGTTACAGGTCGGGCAGGTGGTAACGGTCTGCATCTGGCCTAAAAAGGTATTCTGCACACGGCGTACCTGGCCGCTGCCACCACAAGTGCCACAATTCTGCACGCTGTTCTTGTCTTTTGCGCCGCTGCCACCGCAGGTATTGCAACCTACATATTTTTTAACCTTAATGGTTTTCTGTGCGCCTTTAGCGATCTCTTCAAAATTCAGTTTGATCTTTACCCTGAGGTTGCTGCCACGTGTGCCCCTGGTTCTGCCACCACCCGAACTTCTTCTTCCGCCACCACCAAAGAAACTACCAAAGGGGCTTTCATCGCCAAAAATATCTCCAAACTGGCTGAAGATATCATCCATATTCATACCGCCGCCATAGCTGCCACCGCCACCCCTTCCGGGGCTGAATGCCTGGTGACCAAAGCGGTCGTACTGGGCACGTTTATCTGCATCACTCAATATTTCATAAGCTTCTGCAGCTTCCTTAAATTTCTCTTCTGCCACTTTATCACCCGGGTTCCTGTCTGGATGAAATTGCATGGCCACCTTGCGGTATGCCTTTTTTATCTCATCCTGTGAGGATGATTTGGAAACACCTAATATTTCGTAAAAATCTCTTTTGCTCATAATGTGATAATGTGCTGATATGCTGATGTGCTAATGAAAACAGTCTTCATCATTAGCACATCAGCAAATTGGCTAATTAGCTAATTGTTTTATTTTCCAACCACCACTTTTGCAAAACGTATTATTTTGCCGTTAAGAAAATATCCTTTTTCAACCTCATCCACCACTTTTCCTTTCATTTTCTCTGGCACTTCAATTTCAGTAATAGCCTCATGTTTTTCCACATCAAATTCGGTATTGATGCTTTCCATGGCTGTTAACCCCTTTGAATGTAAAGTGCTTCTCAGTTTATTAAATACAAGCTGAATACCTTCTTTCTGGGTAGTAATATCGTTGCTTTCATTCAATTGTTTCTCAGCACGGTCGCAATCATCCATTACTTCCAGCATGGATATAATGACATCCTTACCGGCTGTTTGAATAAGTTCGATTCTTTCCTTTGCGCTGCGGCGTTTAAAATTGTCGAACTCGGCAAACAGCCGCAGGTATTTATCTTTCTGTTCTTCCAGTTCGGCCTGTATCTTTTCTATGGAATTTTCGGCATCCGGGTTGCTTAAATGCGTGTTCCCGGGTATGTCTGCATCAGCATTGATGTTCATTTCTTCATTTTCGGGGCTAAAAGTCTCTTTCTCTTTCATATGCTTATTTAAAAATTGGTTGCGAAGGTACAACAGTCAAACATTTTGCCAATGGCTGTTTTGCAGTCAAATTGGCAATAATCAGCAAATAAAAGGGCCATATACACGCTAAGTATGACATGGATGTTACCTTTGCGCCATGAAGAGTATTTTTTTGAATAAAAAGATAAGCCGCAGGGTGGAAACCGGCCATCCCTGGATATTTGGAAATGAGGTTAATACCGGAAAAGCTTTGGATGCTGCCGCCAAAGCAGGTGAAATTGTGAATGTGTTTACTCATGATAAAAAATTCATAGGCAGGGGCTATATCAACCCCCAATCGCAGATTATGGTAAGGTTGCTCACCCGTGATAAGGATGAAGTAATTGACGAACAGTTTTTTGTGAACCGCCTGGAAAAAGCCTGGGCATACCGGAAAAAGCTTGGCTATACCGAAAACTGCCGCCTTATTTTTGGCGAGGCAGATGATATTCCCCAGCTTATTATCGATAAGTTCAATGATTATTTTGTGCTGCAAACCCTGGCTTTGGGTATTGATGTGTGGAAACCTGCTATTGTAAAAGCCATTGAGAAGATATTTAACCCCAAAGGGGTCTATGAAAGAAACGATGTGCCTGTTCGTGAACTGGAAGGACTGGAGCAACATAAAGGTTTTTTATCTGCCGAATTTGATACCAATATTTTAATCACAGAAAACGGGGTAAAGTTCCACGTTGACATAGTAAACGGGCAAAAGACCGGCTTCTTTTTAGACCAACAGGATAACCGCAGGGCCATTCAGCATATTGTAAAAGATGCCGATGTGCTGGGTGCATTTTGCTATACTGGTTCCTTTGAAGTTATGGCTGCCCATTACGGCGCAAAATCGGTTTTAGGCCTGGATATATCGCAAAACGCTATTGATATGTGCAATAAGAATGCAGCGTTGAACGGTCTGGATAATATTTGCCAATTTGAATGTGTGAATGCTTTTGATGTGCTGAAAGAATGGACAAAAGAAGGAAAGCAGTGGGATGTTGTAATGCTTGACCCGCCTTCATTTACCAAAAGCAGGGCTACTATCAGCAAAGCTGTTGCCGGTTATAAAGAAATTAATTTGAGGGGAATGAAACTGGTAAAACCCGGGGGTTTCCTGGTTACTTCCAGCTGTACTAACCTGGTGCAACCAGAATTGTTCCTGGATATTATACAAATGGCAGCCACTGATGCCAAAAGAAAGATAAGGCAGGTAGTTAAATAATCCCTTCAGACAT
>JBJTMN010000204.1:0-6701 GCA_046070545.1 Ferruginibacter sp. | reverse complement strand
GGAGTTGTCGCGGCTCGGGGTGTTCATGTGCGCGGTGTCTCGCCTCGGGGAGAGGGTCCCTCGGCAGCAAGAATACAGGCTTTTGGCGGGATTGCCTTATCAAAGACGCGCCATCGGCTGGCGAATCGCTTCTCCGCCTTGGAGCGCGGGGTATACTCATCGCGATGACCGATGCCGCGGACCTGGCCCACCGCTTTTTGGCGGTGTGGGAGGATTACCTGACTGCACTCTTTTACTATCATATTTATCTCCTGCGATAATTGTACTCCCGGTAAAAAAAACAAACTAAGAAAACAACCACTCATCCATCCTTATAACCGTTTAATTTTACTGCGCAAAAAGCTTACTCCTGTTATACATCATTATTGCCCCTCATCATTTTTTAATATTATCTACGAAACATTTTGTAGATTTTTACATAGCCATTAATTAAAGTATAAAACAACGCCATGAAAAAAATTACTACGCTGCTAACAGCTATGCTGTTAACTATGCTGCTTTACGCACAAAACAAACCCGGTAAGATTTCCGGTTCGGTTACGGGGCCCGATAAAAAACCGGTAGAAGCTGCCACGGTACAATTATTAAAAGCAACCGGCAATGCGCTGATAAAAACGGCTATCACCGACCAAGATGGTAATTATGCTTTTGAAAAGATTGCAGAAGGCAATTATATCATCAGCATCAGCGCTGCTGGTTTTGCCAAAAAACAAACAGTTCCGGTAACCGTCAGTGCAGCCAATGCTACGGTTAACCTTGCTGCAACTGCACTGAGCATCCAGTCGAAAAATATGGAAGCAGTTACAGTGACAGCCGCAAAACCTTTTATTGAACAAAAGACCGACCGCACCGTGGTGAATGTGGAAGCATCACCCAGTAATGCAGGAGCTACCGCACTGGAAGTACTGGAAAAATCGCCGGGCATCAGTGTTGACAATGACGGCAACATCAGCCTGAAAGGAAAACAGGGCGTCATTATCATGATGGATGGAAAACCAACTTACCTGAGTGCTGCCGATCTTGCCAATGTATTGAAGAACATGCCGGCATCGGCGCTTGAACAGATCTAGATCATGACCAACCCTTCAGCCAGGTTCGATGCTGCGGGTAATTCTGGTGTCATCAATATCAAAACCAAAAAAAGCAAAACAAAGGGATCGAACGGAAGTGTTACATTGGGTGATGTAACTTCCCTGTTCAGGAGGAACGGTAAAGAAGAACTGGTGTGGAAACCAACGTTCTCTGTAAACTATAATTACAAAAAGAATAAGGTGAACCTGTTTGGCAATTTCGTGTACAACTACCGTGAAGGCCGTGCCGGCCTGGATATTGTAAGCCGGTATTACGAAAACGGCAAACAACTTGACAGCATCAATAATGTGAATACCTATTTCCGGTTCCGCAATAATAATTACACGTTGAAACTGGGTATGGATTATAGTCCCAACAAAAAAAATACATTCGGCATTGTACTAAACGGGTTTTTATTTGCCGGTCGTCCAACACCTCAAACCAATACCACATTCTCAACCATTGACGGTGATGTGTTCAGCAGGCTGAATTCGAAAACGGTCAATAAACTTGCGTGGAATAATTTCAGTACCAACCTGAATTACAAACATAGTTTCGACTCAACCGGTACTGAGTTAACACTCGACCTGGATTATTCTCATTATAAGAACGTATCTGACCAGTTGTTAAGCACCGGTTTCTTTGATGGTAATTACAATCCGACTGCCGACTCGATGTTCTTACAGGGACACCTGCCTGCCACGATCGACATTTATTCCCTGAAATCTGATTTTACCCATAATTTTAAAAACAAAGTGAAACTGGAAGCAGGCATCAAATCCAGTTATGTAAAAAGTGATAACCTGGTAGATTATATGCGCAAGATGGGTGGCAACTGGGCGCCCGACAGCCGCAACAATCACTTTATTTACACTGAAAATATCAATGCTGCTTATCTAAATGCAAGCAAAACGTTTAAGAAATGGGATGTACAGGCGGGCTTACGCATGGAAAACACCAACACCAAGGGTGTGCAAACAAGTGGCAACAGCACCGTAAAGCGCAGCTATGTAAGTTTGTTCCCATCAGTGTTTGTCAGTTACACTGCCGGCAAAAAAAATACATTTACTGTAAGTGCCAGCAGGCGTTTGCAACGCCCCAATTACCAGGACCTGAACCCGTTCACTTTCTTCCTGGATTCATTATCGTACCGCCAGGGTAACCCTTACCTTACACCACAGTTCAGTTATAATTATGAACTGAAACATACGTACAACAATAAGCTGAGTACTACAATCAATTACACCACCACAACGGATGTAATATCGCAGATCATTAAAAGAAAACGAGGCAGTAATAACGAGCTTATCGGTTTCTTAACTATTGATAATATTGCACGCTTTACCAATATGGGCATTGCCGTAAGTACTCCTGTTAGCATCAAAAAATGGTGGAACGTGAACCTGTATGCCAATGTGTACCGCAATCATTATACAGGTACCTATATCTCTACCGAAAGCAACCAGTCTAAAGTGGTGGACCTTGACCTGGCCTACACTTCCTTCAGCTTTAATATCAATAACAGTTTTACCATTGGCAAAGGATGGACGGGTGAACTAAGTGGTTTTTACAACTATAAAAATGTGCAGCAGTTATCACTCAGTTACCCCATGGGTCAGTTGAATATTGGCCTTGCTAAAAACAATTTATTAAAAGGTAAAGCCAGCATTCGCCTGAATGCCCGTGATCCTTTTGGATGGATGCGTTTTAAAGCAGATACCCAATACGGTAATGTTGATATCTCACTCATTAACCGTTTCGACAGCCGCCAGTACGGTTTAAGCTTTACTTACCGTTTTGGAAAGCAACAGGGACAAAGCCGCCGTAAATCGTCTGCCACCGAAGAAGAGCAGCAGCGGGTGGGTGCAGGAAATTAGGCTATAGTTTATGTTTCGATAAGGCCACCAGGTAACTGGTGGCTTTTTTTATTACTTGAATCAGGATGACTTATTAATTTAATGGGGAGCCTATGAATTAGCTATAAATAACCGCAGTCTATACTCCTCGATTTCGCCAACATATAAATAGCAAGCGCCCGTTTCCAGCTTTTACTGCTCAATGATCAATACAATGCTATATATCTTTACCTCTTATAATTCATTGTTTTCAATTTTATTTAATCCGGAAAGCCATAATAGCATAGATTTAACAGATGACTTTTTAGTATAGGAGCAGTTCTCTATTTTGCCAGATAAAAAACAACCAATGAAAAAAATCACCTTTTTACTCATCACCATTTTTGCCACAGCCAGTTTACCGGCCCAGCAGCCTGCTTCAAAAGAACAGCAGGTAATACAGCAGGCGGTTGTAAAGTTGTTCGAAGCATTGTCTGACAGGGATTCGGTAAGCCTGAAAATGCATAGTACAACTGATATTAGTTTGTACGAATACGGGCAGGTATGGAATATAGATACACTGATCAGGAAGGCAATTACGATGAACCAGTCTGCCGATTTTAAGCGGACCAATATTTTTGAATTCCTAAATACCGAAACAAGCGAAAACATGGCATGGATAACCTACCGGCTCAGTTCAGTTATTTACAGGGACGCCAAAGAATCGCAGGTACAATGGCTGGAGACGGTCGTCCTGGTAAAACAAGGTAAGCAGTGGAAAGTAAAACACCTCCATTCAACGCTTCTCAAAAGAAGTTAGCCGGTATTTCCAACACAAAACATTGAATTAATTTTTGGCCTTTAGCACCTGGTCTCAGCATTATTTTACAATTTGCAGCACTACCAGTTAAAAAAATAAAAATAATATGATCTCGATCAACAGGGCAACAGCAATTGACGCTAACACGATTGTGGATATTGGTTTGGTATCTGTAGAAGAAGCCCACCGGGGCAGTTGTTCGGCAGAAGAGCTGAATGAGTATCTTCAAAAACACTATAACAGTGAAGCAATCGGGGCAGAACTTGGCGATGAAAAGAATATCTATCATGTCGTTAAAGCAGATGGCGAGCCTGCCGGATTTTCGAAGATCGTGCTGAATGCAATACATCCGGATATTGAGCAAACCCATGTTACCAAATTAGACCGCATCTATTTATTGAGTAAATTCTTTAACCTGCGGTTAGGGTATGAACTTTTGCAATTCAATATCGGCTGCGCAAAAGCAAATGGCCAGGCCGGCATCTGGCTGTACACCTGGACGGGCAATACCCGGGCAATAAACTTTTACCAAAAGAACGGGTTTATTGTTATCGGGAGCCATCATTTTAAGGTTACTGAAACCCGGTATAACCTGAACCACCACATGTATTTATCTTTTTTGTAGCACCCGGTGTTGCTTTCACTTATGATTTAATATTATTTTTACTCAAAGCGCTTTTTATGAAATATGGTATTCCTTTATTACTGCTCAACTTATTTTGCCTGGCAGCTTTTTGCCAGAACGGCGATTCTAAAAATCTGTATGCAGTTCCGGATTCTATCCAGGCCAGTGGCTTTTATGCCGAAATAAAAATTACCGATACCAGTAACCTCAAAAAAGATTTTGCAGGTATCGGCGCCAATAAAGCTGGCCTGCATTTTGGTTATGATAGCAAGGATAAAGTGATCAAATTCCTCGTGTTTGCCCCACAGAAAAATGAAAAAGCCAGCGGACTGGATGTATATCAGCATCTGACCGGCCATGCCTGGAAATTTAACTGGAAGCCCAACGTAACCTATCCCCTGCTGATTTCAACTGCAAGTGATTCGGCCAGCAACAGCACTTTGTACTCGGGCTATATTTTTCTTCCCGAAGAAAAAAAATGGAAGCTGATAGCTACCCGTATATTTAAAGATACCATACCCATAAAATACGCCTGGCCTGCAACGAGCGGCAGCCAGGTCATTGCAGTAAACTGCAGCAACCGCTGGCTGCAGCGCAGCAACGGCAGTTGGAAAGCGCTTGATATGCAAACAACCAAACCGCCCTCCCTTCGCCAGATGAGTAATATAGACAGCCTGACACAGCAAAGAACTGAAGAAACTTTACTTCGGGCTAAACTCAAAGACAGTGTTATGTACGAAGATGGCATATTCTATCAAACCTTACAAGAAGGAACCGGCAGGCAGGTAAAAGTTTCCGATACACTTACCGTGCATTACCGCGGTTCGTTGTACAGCGATGGCAGTGTGTTTGATGAAACGAAGAGCAAGCCGGCAACCTTTCCATTGGAACGTTTGATAAAAGGGTGGCAGATTGGCCTGGTGCATTGCAAAGTGGGTGGTAAAATGAGGCTATACCTTCCTTCGGGCAGCGCTTATGGCATACGCACCCGCTCAGCAGAAATACCACCAAACAGCATTTTGGTTTTTGATGTGGAAGTATTGGATGCAAAGGAAAAAACTGTGAAATGATCTTCAGAAATTTTCTTTTGATCTAAATGATGTAAGCATATACATCTTCGATGTGGGAAATGGGAACTTAGATGACGCAGATTGAATTGATTTACCGGATATTCTTATATATGAAACTCTGCGTTCATCTGCCCAATCTGCGCCATTGCGTTCCAACTATGATCCTTAATCTCCATTAATTTCTTACTGCGTAAATAATTACACTCGCCTTCGCATAGCTTTGCATTTCAATCAACCTAAAATTTTCACCATGAGTAAAGTATGGTTTATAACCGGCTGTTCCACCGGTTTTGGTCGCCACCTGGCAATGGAAGCGCTGCAACAGGGCAACCAGGTAGCAGTAACATCACGTAAAACAGATGATGTAAAAGATATTGTGGCACAGTTTCCCGAGAGGGCAGTTGCTATTCAATTGGATGTTACCAATACTTCAGAAGTAGCAGCCGCTGTAAAACTGGCGCAGGAAAGGTTTGGTCACATTGACGTGCTGGTGAATAATGCGGGCATTGGTTATTTTGGTGCCATTGAAGAAAGCGAAGAACCCGAATACCGCCGCATGTTTGAAATAAATTTCTTTGGTCTTGCTGCTGTTACCAATGCTGTGTTACCCATCATGCGGGCACAACGCAGCGGGCATATTGTAAACATTTCTTCCATTGGTGGTATGGTTGCTTTTCCCGGGGTTGGTTTTTACAATGCAACCAAATTTGCGGTAACCGGTTATTCAGAAGCGCTGGCAAAAGAAACGGCGCCGTTGGGTATTAAGGTTACCGTGGTAGCTCCCAGTGGTTTCCGCACCGATTGGGCAGGCAGATCGGCCAATAATACTAAAAACGTTATTGATGATTATGCAGCTACAGCACATACCAATCAGCATACCATACGTGGTTACAGTGGCAACCAGCCCGGCGACCCGGTAAGGGCAGCCAAAGCAATCATTAAAGCAGTAGAAGCTGATAAACCACCCATGCGTTTGCTATTAGGAGCAGGTGCGTTGAAGGGAGCCCGCAATAAGATCATTGAAATGCAGCAGGATATTGATACCTGGGAAGAAACAACCCTTTGGGCCGATCATCCGAAAGAAGCAACTAATTCATAAATTTGTTTACACCTTGTTGAACATTTTGCATCCAAGGTTGTTTATAATCATACAAAAAAACTGCAGCATGAAATTCTTAAAAACAATAGTAGCTTTAATCCTTGCCGGATTTATTGTTACGTCCTGCAATAACAGCAGTGAGAAAAAAACAACTGAGGCCAAAATGCCTCAATTAAAAGAA
>JBJTMN010000203.1:0-8158 GCA_046070545.1 Ferruginibacter sp. | reverse complement strand
ATCGCCGACCGCCATTTTTTCATAGGTCATTTCTACATTGATACTGGTTTCTCCTTTTAGAATGGAGAGATCACCTTTGGTAAGGTCCACTTCCTGGCCAAAGCCCGTAAAGCTGCAAAAGAGCATTGCAGCCAATGCTACATACATTTTGATAGTTTTCATGTTGTTTGATTTAAAATAAAAGGCTTCCTTATTGGAAGCCTTCACAAAGATATATTTTACATTTATTATTTAAGGTATTTAGCCAGTTTTTTACCGGCATTTGCATATGCTTCAGAAATACGCAGGCCGGTATCAAAATCATAGCCAAAAGCGGTTCCGCCGGGTACATTGTTAATAGTAAAAGTTGCCACTTTATTCTCCCTGTTGGCAGTTTCAACGATCCATACTTCCGCATCAATTTCTGCATTATGGCGGCTGATGCCGATATTCCAGCCCGGTTCAATGGAAAGGGTTTTAAAAATGAGGGTATATTTTGCCTCTGTTACTACACTCATACCGCTGTTTATTTTAAACAACTCAATGAATTTGGGTTCAAACCTTGACTGCTTGTCATTCTTCCAGCTTGCAGCCCAGGTATCTCCCTTGCCCGGCTCTTTCTTATTATACTCTTCTGTTTTTGCTGTAATATACTCCTGCTCACTTTTGTATTTACCTACCGAAATATTATCGTAGGTAAATTCAATATTAACAGAGCTTTCAGATTTTAGAATATCAGCATTCCCGCTGGTATTTTTAACTTTTTGGGCATTGGCCTGCAGGCCCAGAAAGAGGGTTATCATTAAAAAATTTACAAATCTTTTCATATAAAATTTTATTTAAAGTTAATTAACCATAAAATTATGAAATATACCTGAGTAAAAAATACCCAATAGCCACCATTGTTTTATGCTATCTTCCAATATCTTCACATATATGGGGCAAAAAATAAAAATTTGAATTCTTTATTCTATTTTTACCTCTTTGGCAAGTAAACTTAATAATTGCAGATAAAATTCGGAACATGGTACATGTAGGAGACAGGGCCCTAACCTTAGATAATTTTTCAGATATTCTATACAAGGAAAAGGAAGTTTCATTAGATACAAAGGCTATTGAAAAAGTGGAGGTGAATTTCCAGTTTTTACAAAAATTCTCATCTAATAAACTCATTTACGGCATTAATACTGGTTTTGGCCCCATGGCGCAGTATAAGGTGAACGAAAAAAACCTGCTGCAGCTTCAATATAATTTAATAAGAAGCCATAGCTCCGGTGCCGGCAATATGATGAGCCCCATCGTGGTGAAGGCGGTAATGGTAGCCCGCCTCAACAGCCTGATACAGGCTTATTCCGGCGTTCATCCCGAAATTGTTGAATTACTGAAAGAACTTATCAATAAAGATGTGGCCCCGTGCATTTTTGAGCATGGCGGCGTAGGTGCCAGCGGTGACCTGGTTCAACTGGCGCACCTTGCCCTGGTTTTAATTGGCGAGGGCGAAGTGATCTACGAAGGAACCCTGCAGCCAACGGCTGAAGTATTTGCCAGGCTGGGGATCAAGCCACTGACCATTCGCATACGGGAGGGGCTGGCAGTACTCAACGGTACATCAGCTATGACCGGTATTGGCATGGTGAATATCATACAGGCACAAAAGCTGCTGGAATGGTCGGTAATGCTTTCGGCCATGATCAATGAAGTGGTAGAAGCTTTTGATGACCATTATTCCTACGAACTGAATATTGTAAAACATCATACCGGGCAAAACAAAATTGCGGCACAGTTGCGTGAAATTTTAAAGGACAGTAAAATGATCCGCAGCCGTAGTGAGCATTTGTATAACCCCGAAAAGCTTGACCAGGAAGTATTCCAGGATAAAGTGCAGGAATATTATTCATTGCGTTGTGTAACACAGGTGCTTGGCCCCATTTACGATACTATTTGCCAGGCCGAGAAAGTGGTAGTGAATGAACTGAACTCGGTGAACGACAACCCGGTTATCGATCACCAGAACCATAATATTTTTCACGGGGGTAATTTCCATGGTGATTATGTTTCGCTGGAAATGGACAAACTGAAGATTGCCATCACCAAATTGTCCATGTTAAGTGAAAGGCAACTAAACTATTTGCTGAACGAAAAATTAAACCAGAAATTCCCTCCATTTGTTAATTTGGGTGTACTGGGCTTCAATTTTGGCATGCAGGGCATGCAGTTTACGGCTACCTCTACCGTGGCCGAAAATCAAACCATGTCGTTCCCGATGTATGTACACAGCATACCCAACAATAACGATAACCAGGATATTGTGAGCATGGGCTGCAATGCCGCATTAATGACCAAGCGTGTGATCGATAATTCATTTGAAGTGCTGGCCATACAAATGATGACCGTGTTACAGGCTATTGATTATTTAAAATGCACCGACAGGCTGTCGACCGAAACACATCATATTTATACAGAGATGCGTAAGTTGTTTCCGAAGTTTATTGAGGATGAACCCAAGTATAAAGACCTGGACAGGATCAAAAAGTATTTCGAAAAATCGGACCCGGTTGTTTCTTTCAGGTTGGGCAAGGTTGCAGACCAGGTTACATCCTGACAGCTTATAAAATTATTCAACAGTTAAGATCAACAGAAAATAAGTATTCATGAAATTTGCATTAGTAACAGGAGGATCAAGAGGGATTGGAAGAGCCGTTTGTATTAAAATGGCCGAAATGGGATATAATGTACTGATCAATTACAAATCGAACGAGGAAGAAGCTAACAAAACTTTGGCACTGGTAAAGGAAAAAGGGGGTGATGGAGAGATCTTACAATTTGATGTTGCGGATAAAGAACAGATAAAAAGCAAACTGGGTGGCTGGATGGAAGCCAATGAGGGTAAGGTTATTGAAGTATTGGTTAATAATGCCGGCATACGTGATGATGGTTTGATGATATTCATGAAAGACGAGCAATGGGAAACGGTGCTTAAAACAAACCTGGATAGTTTCTTTTATGTAACCAGGCTGGTGGTTAACAGTATGCTGCAGAAAAAATACGGGAGGATCATCAATATCGTTTCGCTTTCGGGCCTGAAAGGTTTGCCCGGGCAAACTAATTATTCGGCTGCCAAAGCAGGAGTAATTGGTGCCACCAAGGCATTGGCACAGGAAATAGGCCGTAAGGGAGTTACTGTAAATGCAGTGGCACCCGGTTTTATTAAAACCGATATGACCGAAGGATTGAATGAAGCTGAACTGAAAAATATGGTTCCATTAAAACGATTTGGTACACCGGAAGAAGTGGCACACACGGTTGGATTTTTAGCCACCGAAGGTGCGGCCTATATAACCGGCGAAGTGATCTCGGTGAACGGAGGATTGTATTCTTAGATAGTCGTTGGTCAATAGTCATTGGAGGAATAGTAAAAAAGCAGACAACCCCAATGATTGAATGACCAATGACCAATGACTTAAAAACATGAACAGAGTTGTTATAACCGGAATGGGCATTTATTCCTGCATAGGAAAAAACCTGGATGAGGTAAGGGATTCCCTGTACAAGGGAAAGTCGGGCCTGATACTGGATCCTGTGCGTAAAGAATATGGTTACCGCTCGGGCTTAACCGGTTTTGTGGAAAAGCCTGATCTGAAAGGCAAGTTAGACCGCAGGGCACGTATCATGCTGCCCCAGCAAGGAGAATATGCTTACCTGGCAACCGTTGAAGCGCTTGAAAATGCCGGTATTGATGAAGAATATATAGCCGCCCATGAAATTGGTATTTTATATGGCAACGATAGTTCGGGCAAATCCATTATTGAGGCCAATGACATTATAAGGGAGAAAAAAGATACTACACTGGTGGGGTCGGGAGCGGTTTTTCAAACCATGAACTCAACCGTGACCATGAACCTGGCCACGATTTTTAAACTGCGTGGCGTAAATTTTACCATCAGTGCAGCCTGTGCAAGTGGGTCACATTCCATTGGTTTGGGATATCATTTTATAAAATCAGGTTTGCAGGACTGTATTGTTTGTGGCGGAGCGCAGGAGATTAACCACCTGGCCATGGGCACATTTGATGCTTTATCTGCCTTTTCCATCCGGGAAAATGAACCAACAAAAGCCTCACGCCCGTTTGACCGGGATCGCGACGGGTTGATACCAAGCGGTGGAGCTGCAACTGTTATCCTGGAAAGCCTGGAATCTGCCCAAAAAAGAGGCGCAAAAATACTAGGAGAGGTAATTGGCTATGGATTTTCATCTAACGGTGGTCATATATCCAATCCAACAGTGGAAGGACCGGTAAGGTCATTACACATGGCTATGAAGGATGCCGGTATTTTAGCTGCAGATGTGGATTATATCAATGCACATGCTACATCAACGCCGGCCGGTGATGCCAGTGAAGCACGGGCTATTCATGAAGTTTTTGGTGAACACAGGCCCCTGGTAAGTTCAACAAAATCGATGACCGGGCATGAGTGCTGGATGGCGGGCGCCAGTGAAATTGTTTATTCAGTGCTGATGATGCAAAACTCCTTTGTGGCACCCAATATCAATTTTGAAAACCCCGATGAAGACTCGGCTAAATTGAATATTGCGAAAGTGGCTACGGAAAAGGATATAGTTGTATTTTTGTCAAACTCCTTTGGATTTGGAGGAACTAACTCATCGCTAATTATTAGAAAACTGTCTTAATGTACTGCTTATGACAAACAATGAAATTGTAGAGAAAATTCATGAATTTCTTATTGAAGAATTTGAAGTGGATGCCGAAAAATTAGTACCTGAAGCTAATTTAAAAGAAACACTTGGCCTGGATAGCCTGGATTATATTGACCTGGTGGTGATCATTGAAAGCAATTTTTCTTTTAAAGTAAAACCCGAAGATTTTACCGACATAGCCACGATCCAGGACTTTTGTGATTATGTGATCTCCCGTGTAAATTCAAAAGAAATGGCATAATGTCGGCATGGCATGGCAAATCCAAAGGTACTCCGCTGGGATACCGGATCTTTGTATGGGTACTAAAAACATTTGGTGTTTTGCCGGGTTATTTTCTGCTCAGGTTCGTGGTACTCTATTATTTCTTTTTTTCTTTTAAAGCTTCCAGGCAGATCTATTTATTATACCGCCAAAAGCTTGGATACGGCTGGTTTTCATCTGTAATTAAGGTATACAAAAATTATTACCTGCTGGGACAAGGCATCATTGATAAAGTAGTAATGATGTCTGGAATAAAAAATAATTTCAGTTTTAATTTTGATGGTGAAGAGAACCTGCGCAGGATCGCTGCTATGGGTAAGGGTGGCATTTTGTTGAGTGCCCATATTGGTAACTGGGATGTTGCAGGACACTTATTTAAACGCCTGGAAACACCTATCAACATTGTATTGTATGATGGCGAAGATGAACAGATAAAACAATACCTTGACGGGGTTACCGGCAAGCGGAGTGTGAATATCATCGTCATTAAAGAAGACCTGAGCCATATCTATGCTATCAGCGACGCCTTTAGCAAGAATGAACTGGTTTGTATGCATGCCGACCGTTTTTTAGAAGGCAATAAAACAATAACCAGTGATTTCCTGGGAGAACCTGCCAGGTTTCCGATGGGCCCATTTTTGCTGGCATCCACTTTTAAAGTGCCGGTCTCCTTTGTGTTTGCAGTAAAAGAAAGCAAATTGCACTATCACTTATTTGCCAGTGAAATAATAGATTATTCAAATGTTGCCAGGAAGGATCTGATAGCGAAAATGTTGATTGATTATACGGCAGCCATGGAAGAGAAGGTTAAACAATATCCCGAGCAATGGTTTAATTATTATAATTTTTGGGCACATCCTGAATGATCTTACATGCCTGATTTTAACAGGTACAGTTTATGGCATAACAGCAAAAATCAGAAGATGATAAACATAGAAAATATACAATCGCTTATTCCGCAAAGGCCGCCTTTTGTAATGATAGATAAACTAATTTCGTTTAGCGAAACCACTACAACAACAGGTTTCAGCATTACAACTGATAATATCTTTGTAGAAGATGGCCTGTTTAAGGAACCCGGCCTGGTAGAAAATATAGCCCAGACAGCAGCCGCCAGGGCAGGCTATGTTTCGCAAACAGAAAACAAGCCTGTGCAGGTAGGTTATATTGGTGCCGTAAATAACCTGCAGGTATTCATGCTTCCCCGGTCCGGCAGCAAATTAATAACAGAAATTACTATTGAAAACCAGATTTTTGACGTAACATTAATATCAGGAAAAATAACCTGTAATGGTGAGCCGGTGGCCCAGTGCAAAATGAAGATATTTATTAATCAACATAAAAATTAACGATCATGAAACGCACGCAAAAACTAAGCTGGTTGTTTGCCATTGTTTTATTATTGGGTAGCAACACAGTATCTTTTTCACAAACAATCAAAGATTTTTTCAGCAATAGTTCTACTCCGCTTACTTACCTGGGGATCGATTATACGCAAAACAGGCTTATCAACGATCCCGGCGGGAATGCCAGCGATATTAAAGGCCGCCTGTACAACAGTATGAATGAAGTGGTGGTAAATGAAATGGGCAAGAACTACAATATTGCCGGAGCTTTCGACAGAAGTGGTGCTGTTACCACAGACATTGCTGCCGTTACTGCCAGGAACGAAAAGATAAACGCATCGGAAATTATGTCTAACGCTCCATCTGATTTTAGCAGGCTTACAGAGGATGATATAGCAAAATGTGTAAAAGCCCTTGATCTGAAAGGCAAAGAAGGTGTGGGACTTGTATTCATTATGGAAGGAATGAAAAAAGAAGAGAAAAAAAGCTATGGTGCAGTTTGGGTAACGTTGATAGATATGAACGCAAAAAAAGTACTGATGACCGAGCGTATGGAACAGGAAGCCGCGGGTTTTGGTTTCCGCAACTTCTGGGTCTCCATCATCAAAAAAAGCATCGTGGAAATTGACAAGAAAAGTTATAAGACCTGGAAGAAAACATACGGCGGCTGATTATAAACACTATGAAAACAGCACTGAGCAGCAGAACAGAAGTATTGGTTCGTTTTAATGAAGCAGACCCGCTTGGTATCGTATGGCACGGGCATTATATCCGCTATTTTGAAGACGGCCGTGAGGCTTTTGGGAATATGCACGACCTGGGTTACCTGGAAGTATATAAACTGGGTTATGTAATACCCGTGGTAAGTGTACAGTGCGACTATAAACGTTCGCTTCGGTATGGCGACCGGGTTATTGTTGAAACCAGGTTTATTCCTACAGAGGCTGCCAAATTAAAATTCACTTACAGGCTTTTTAATGCGGCAACCGGCGAGCTGGTTGCAACCGGTTCATCTGTACAGGTTTTTTTAAGTAAAGAAGATTCAGTACTGCAGTTATCAAACCCGCCATTTTTTGAAGAGTGGAAAATAAAGCATGACCAGGTTTAATGGTAAATAAGATGACAGAAATTTTTGTTAGCTCAGATAATATTGTTTCACCTGTCGGTTTAACTACTGCTGAAAATTTTTTGCAGCTGAAGAACCGTATTACCGGTGTTAAACTGAATGATAATAAGTTGATGTCTGATCAGCCTTTCCAGGCGGCTTTATTTGCAGATGAAAATTTTTATACCAACCATTCAGCAACGCATTATACAAAGTTTGAAAAACTGCTGTTGGCATCCATTGCAGGTGCACTTGAAGGCAACCCTGTAAGTCCGGCAGATGAAAAAACAGTCCTTGTCATTTCATCCACAAAAGGAAATATAAGCCTGCTTGAAACAGAAACACCGTCAGAGATACTGAACAACAGGATCTCACTGAATACATCTGCGCAGCTGGTTGCTGATCATTTTCGGTTTGTAAATAAACCCGTTGTAGTGTCCAATGCCTGCATATCGGGTATGCTGGCTATTTTAACCGGTATGCGGCTGATACAATCGGGCCGGTACGATCATGTGGTAGTTGCAGGTGCCGATGTGATCAGTAAGTTCGTTCTGTCCGGCTTTCAATCCTTCCAGGCGGTAAGCCAGTCGCCCTGCAAGCCCTTTGATGTGGCGCGGGATGGCATCAACCTGGGCGAAGCGGCAGGCACTATAATTCTTACCTCCAATAAGGCATTTTCAGCAGGTATAAAAGCCGCCGGAGGCTCGGTTAGTAATGATGCAAATCATATCAGCGGTCCTTCACGAACAG
>JBJTMN010000202.1:0-11561 GCA_046070545.1 Ferruginibacter sp. | reverse complement strand
AACCAAAAGGTCTTCCAGTATTATTTTTTTATTTTTTTTACTCACGGCAGCAAAAATACCGCTTTAATGCTCAATATTGTTTTGTTAACGATTTGTAATTGTTAAACTACGCAAGCGGCTATATATGTACATTAACCATCTATTTTAAATACATTTGCTATCCTTACATAACGATGAAAAAATATTTTCTTTTAGTTTTTACCGTTTTATCCGGGAGCCTGGCATTTGCCCAGGGCTTCCAGGTTACCTTTAAAGCCCCTGGTTATAAAAACGGTATTGCCTTTCTTACCTATTACATGGGCAGCAACTTTAATATTGCCGATTCAGCTGCCATTGGTAACAACGGTATTGCAGTATTCAAAGGCACCGAAAAATTACAACCCGGCATTTATGCTATTTTCTTTCCGGGCAAACAGCTAAGGACCGAGTTTTTGATAGGACCCGAACAGAATGTTTCTGTAAGCGCCGACACCAGCGACCTGGTCAACAAGACCATTGTTACCGGCTCTAAAGAAAACCTGCTTTACGATCAATATCAAAAAGTAGCCGCTGCCAAAGGAAAGCAGATAGAGCAGGAACGCCAGGCTTTTTCAATGGCTGTAACAAAAGCAGATTCTGCCCTGCATGAGAAAAAATATACCGCCCTTATCAATGAACTGAACGACTACCGCGAAGGGATCATAAAAAACCAGCCAAACTCGATGATGGCTGCTTTGCTGAGCGCCATGAAAGAGCCTGTATACCCCAGTAAAGTTCCGGTTACCCGCCAGGATTCTATTGATAATTACAACGAGTACAAGAAACATTACTGGGATGGTATCAGTTTTATGGATGACCGTATTATTCGTACACCTTTCTTTTTAAAAAAAATAGAACGTTATTACCGGGAAGTGATCCCTCCCGAGCCAGATTCGATCATTAAAGACATTGATTATAAATTATTGCTGGCAAGGTCTGCGCCCGAGATGTATAAATTTTTACTGAACTGGTTAACTGACGAATTCATTAACCCGAAGTATATGGGGCAGGATGCTGTATTTGTACATCTTTTTGAAAAATACCACAGCAAGGGAGCAAGCCCCTGGTTGAATGAAAAGCAGATGGAAGCAATCAGCCGCCGGGCATATATGCAAATGGCCAACCTTATTGGAGAAAAAGCTGCCGACCTGGATATGCTGAACCCGGAAGACAAACCCACTTCTTTATACAACTTAAAAGCAGATTATACCATTCTCTGTTTTTGGGACCCCAACTGCGGGCATTGTAAAGAAGAAGTGCCCAGGCTTGATTCTATTTACCGGGCCAGCTGGCAAAAACACAATCTAAAAATATTTGCAGTGCTTACACCTGATGGTAAGCAAAATGCCAAACCAGACTGGCTGGCATTTATTAAGGAACATCATATAGGCGACTGGACCCATGCTTACAAAACCAAAGAAATGGAGGATGCAGATCTTGCAGCCCAACGACCAAGCTTCCGCCAGTTATACGATATCATAATGACCCCAACGATATATTTGCTGGATAAAGACAAGCGGATCATTGGAAAAAAACTAACCCTGTTGCAGTTAAACGAATTACTGGAAGTGAAATGGAAAGCTGCCCCTTCGAACTAAAATAACCTGACTGATGAAAAAATTCTTATTGCTGATTGCAGTAGCCGGCTTAACAAATTCGCTGTATGCTCAAACCTTATTTACATACGGAAGCACCCCTGTTGATAAAGCTGAGTTTATAAGGGCTTATAATAAGAACAAAACACCTGTTGAAGATAAAGAAAAGGCCTTGCGGGAATATCTTGAACTGTACATCAAATTTAAACTGAAAGTGAAAGCGGCTTTGGAGCTGCAGCTGGACACATTACCCCAGTTGCAATATGATGCACAAAGTTTCAGAAGCCAGATCGAAGACAGTTATTTAAACAATGAGAAAGCCGTAAAAGATTTGCTGAACGAGGCTTTCGACCGCAGCCAGAAAGATCTTCATGTATTGCATTTCTTTGTTCCGGTGGATGCGAATGCTGCCGCGGAAGATACACTAAAAGCTTTAAAAGCGATCAGTGCATATTATACAGGCCTTGCTGCCGGCAAAACAGATTTTGATAATTTAAACGCTGCATTACCGGTCAAGGTAAAGCAATCCGACCTGGGCTTTGTTACCGTTTTTGCTTTACCATACGATTATGAGAACATTATTTATGGTTTAAAAATGAATGAAGCCAGTAAGCCATACCGTGCCAAAAACGGATGGCATATGTTTAAACTGGTTGATGAAAGAAAGGCCGTTGGCAAATGGAAGGTTGCCCAGATATTGCTTTCTGTTCCTCCTGATGCAACTGCTGAGGCAAAAAAAGGATATGAAAAAAAGGCTGATTCAATTTACCAGCTGTTACAAAAGGGCGAAGATTTTGGTAAGATGGCCAGGTGGTTCAGCGATGATAAAGTTACCTACGGCAATAACGGAGAACTGGCAGAGTTTGGCTCCGGCAAATTTGAATTGTCATTCGAAAATGAAGTATTTAAACTTACAAGAGATAAGGAAATAAGCAAACCTTTTTTAACTGCCTACGGATATCATATTGTAAAAAGATTATCACAAACACCGGTACAAACAGACAGAAATGATGCTGCATACCAGTTTGAATTAAAACAAAAGATACAGCAGGACAGCCGGATAAATTATGCCAAAGACCTGTTTGTAAAAGAGATCATGAGGCAGGTTAATTTAAAAAAGGCCAGCGCTGTTTCAGAAGCCGACCTGTTTCGGTATGCAGATAGTGTAATTGCAAAACCAGAATCAGAAACCGGTAACCCGGTTCTTTATCCAATAGCCTCAAAAACACTTTACACTTTTGCAAAAACAAAATTAAGCGGCAAAGACTGGCTTGATTTTGTAAGAAATTATAAGGCCAACAGCGAATTGTATCATGGAGAATCCAATGCGGTTTTAGCCGATAAATTTGTTACCGGTACTGTAATGGATTATTATAAAAAACACCTGGAAGATTATAATGCAGATTTCAGGTACCAGATGGATGAGTTTAAGGACGGAAATGTATTGTTTGAAATCATGGAAAGGAATATCTGGGGGAAAGCTTCTGCAGATACCAATGCTTTGCAAAAGTATTACAACCAGAATAAGGGCAAATACCTCTGGAATGCCAGTGCCGATATCGTTATATTCAACTGCACAGGCAAAGCAATTGCAGATAGTGCCAGGGCTGCCGTTGTAAGTGGTAAAGACTGGAAAAAAATCATAGAAGTATCTAACAATAATATACTGGCCGATTCGGGCAGGTTTGAACTAGCGCAGCTACCAGTTACCATCGATCCAAATGCAGCAGATGGTTATGTTTCGCAGGTTGTAATAAACCCGGTTGATGGCAATACCAGCTTTCTTAAAGTTGTTAAACAATATGCCGCAAATGTGCAACGCAATTTTGAAGAAGCTAAGGGTTTGGTAATAAATGATTACCAGAATATACTGGAAGAAAAATGGATCGCAGAGTTAAAAAATAAATATCCCGTAAAGATAAATGAAGCTGTTTTTCAGTCTTTGTTGAAATAATGACAGTTTGATTACAATTGAAAGCCTGCCCGCAAAACTTGTTGGCAGGCTTTTTGTCTATATGCGTTATAAGAAAAGGATACGGACATAAAATGATGAGGATTTTATCATTAAAGCCGCATTAATTCACTAAAACTTAAAGTATGAAAAAATTATTTTTAGCATTACTATTCACCACTACAGTGGCAGTAAGCACAAAGGCACAGATCTATGTACAGGGCGGATTAAACCTTGCCAACATTACTAAAACCAACGATGGTCAAACAGAAAAGAATAATATTCTCCCGACCTTCAACGCAGGTATTTTAGGCCGCTTGGAACTGGACCCCATGTTTGATCTTGAATCTGGTTTATTGTTAACAGGCCAGGGCTCTAAAGCCGAAACGTATTTTACCAATGGTAATTATACAAAAACAAAATTCAGTCCGCTTTACTTACAGGTTCCTTTAAATGCTGTTGTAAAAATTCCGTTAGATAAAGGTTCTAATGTTTTTTTTAATGCAGGCCCTTATGTTGCCATAGGTATCGGGGGTAAATCAACCCGTGAAGATCATTATTTCGGGATAACTTCTACCTCATCAAGTTCAATTAAATTCAGTAATGATGATCCTTTTACATCGCAGCAGGATGATGCAGCCTATGATAAGCTGAAACGATTTGACTTCGGTTTAAACTTCGGCGGAGGTTTTCAGTTCAAACACCTGATCCTAAAAGCTAATTATGGCCTGGGCCTGGCAAAGATCAACTCAACACAAAGTGATAATACAGTGAACGACAAGAACAAGTACCGCACACTTAGTTTTTCTGTTGGTATTCCACTTGGAAAATAAAAAATCCCTTGAAAATAAAAACCCTCTGTTGATACGGAGGGTTTTGTTTTTTTATACGATCTGTTTAACAACGTTGGCTATTATTTTGGGTCTGCCCAGGGTATAATAATGCAAAACGGGCACACCAAATTCTTTTAACTCTTTTGATTGCTGCAGCAGCCATTCGGTACCCACCTGCTCCACTTCTTCGTCTGTATTGCACTTGATCACTTCTTTACTGAGCGCTGTGGGCAGATCAATATGAAAAACCTTAGGCAAAACTGTTAACTGTTTTTTTGTGTAGATAGGTTTTAATCCCGGTATAATAGGTACATTGATCCCCATCTCCCTGCATGCTTTTACAAATGCATAAAATTTTTCGTTGTCGAAGAACATTTGTGTCACAATATAATCGGCACCCATATCTACTTTTTGTTTCAGGTAGTGCAGGTCACTGTCCATATTAGGGGCTTCAAAATGTTTTTCAGGATAACCTGCTACGCCAATGCAGAATTTTGTCTGGCTGGTATTTTTCAGGTCCTCTTCCAGGTATTTTCCGTTATTCAGGTCGGTAACCTGTTTCAGCAGATCGCTGGCATATTGATGTCCGCCCGGTTCGGGTAAAAAGGCTGTTTCGTTCTTTGCAGCATCGCCTCTTAAAACAAGCACGTTATCAATACCCAGGTAATTCAGGTTTATTAAAGCATCTTCTGTTTCATTAACACTAAAGCCTCCGCAGATCAGATGGGGCACCGTATCTACACTGTATTTATTCATGATGGCCGCACAAATACTTTCTGTACCCGGCCGTTTGCGAACCACCACTTTTTCAAAAGTGCCGTTGGGTGTTTTTTTAAAAACATGCTCGCTGCGGTGGTAGGTAACATTAATAAAAGCGGGCTTATACTCCATCAGGGGGTCAAGGTGCTGGTACAATGACTGGATTCCTTTGCCCTTAAGGGGTGGTAAAATTTCAAAAGAAATAAGCGTGTCCTTTGCCTGGTTGATATGTTCTATAACTTTCATCTGTTAAATTAATATGCAAACTTACGCATGCTGGCATACATTATCAAACTCTGTATATAATTGTAAAATTAAAAACGCTGATCAATAAACAATATTGGTAAGAAATAATTTGCTGGACAGGTAATAAATAAAGGTAGTAGGGCCTGTAGTTCTTCTGTATTCCCATCGCCATACCAGCCAGGCATTTTTATTATACCATATCAGGTCAATAATATCCCCGTTCTTTACCCCTTCGTATTTACTTAATGGAATATCGCCGATATTGGTAGAAGTAGTATCATTTACCCCCCTTACTGTGAAGAACTCTGTTGAGCCATTATTATAGGTGTTGTAGGTGTCATTCACGGCAGCAGGATATTTGCATAGCAAATATGGGTTACTGTTGGTGTACTGATATAATCCGTCTACTTTGGTATTCAGGTAATATACGGTCGTATCTCCGTCCATATCAATAATGTTCAGCCATTTTTCTCCACCAAGTGTTACTTCTTCTTTGGCTTTATGGTGAACTGTTTTGATATCCCTCACTCCGCCCGGATAAGCATAGTAGGTATAATAACTGTAAGTCCAGATAGTGCCAACCCTCGGTTTTTCATCAGCCGGAACAGGATTGGTGGTTCCATCCGAAAAACCGTTAAGTTCTTTTTGACAGGAAAGGATTGAGGCTGTTCCTGCAAATAAGACCAGAAAATATAAAAAACAGGTTTTCATTTTTTGCATTTTGGTACGGGACGCACCTGATGTATTATAAACTTACATAAAAAAAGCCGGTTTTAACAATCTTATATGCAACCCGGCAGTAATCTTGTAAATTTTTGATAATCTGTATTTCCCATATCTTCCTTTATTTCAGTTCGCTTACTTTTGTAAAAACACTACCATTGAGTTTAACCATACATACCAAAGACCTGGTGAAAGTTTACGGCAGTCGTACTGTTGTAAACCATGTTTCATTTAATGTAAAACAAGGTGAAATTGTAGGTTTACTTGGCCCCAATGGTGCCGGTAAAACAACCTCCTTTTACCAGGTGGTTGGTTTGGTAAAGCCAGATGAGGGCGATGTATTTTTAAATGATATCAACATAACCAAACTGCCCATGTATAAAAGGGCACAAATGGGTATTGGTTACCTGCCCCAGGAAGCCAGCGTTTTCCGCAAGCTGAGTGTTGAAGATAATATTACGGCTGTACTGGAAATGACCAGGCTCAGCAAAAAAGAACAAAAGGAAAAACTGGAGACCCTGCTGGATGAATTTAACCTGCAGAAAGTACGCAAAAACAATGGTGATACCTTAAGTGGCGGAGAAAGGCGCAGAACTGAGATTGCACGCGCCCTGGCTGTGGATCCCAAATTCATTTTACTGGATGAACCCTTTGCCGGAGTTGATCCCATAGCTGTAGAAGACATCCAGGGCATTGTTGCCAAACTAAAATTCCGAAATATCGGTATCCTTATAACCGATCATAACGTAAATGAAACCCTGTCCATCTGCGACCGGGCTTATTTGCTTATCGATGGAAAGATATTTACCCACGGTACAGCCGAAGAGCTGGCTAACGATGAGCAGGTACGCCGTTTATACCTGGGTAAGAATTTTGAATTGAAACGTAAGGATTACCTGCATGATGAAGCTGCCAGATAAATTATTTATCTTGTTGGCGAAATGAAATTTCTTTCCCCGGCCATATCTAAATTAGCCCGTATGCGTTTATGGCGCATCGAAAACTGGAGTAATCACCCGGTAGCCGCACAGCGTGAGGTTTTACAGGAGCTGGTTACGGCTGCCCAATACACCGAGTTTGGAAGAAAGTACGGCTTTTCAAAGTTGTTTTCGCTGCGTGAGTTTAAAAAGAAAGTGCCCATACATGAGTATAACGACCTGAAACCATACATTGAACGTATGATGAACGGCGAAGAAAATATTTTATGGAATACGCCTGTTACCTGGTTTGCCAAATCATCGGGTACCACATCTGATAAAAGTAAGTTTATCCCCATCAGCGAAGAAAGCCTGCACGACAATCATTACAAAGCAAGCAAGGACCTGCTGAGCAATTATTATAAAAACTTTCCTTCGAGCGACCTGTTAACCGGCAAGGGCCTGGTTGTTGGTGGCTCTCACCAGATCAGCAAGGTTAATGAAGAAATACAGTATGGAGATCTTAGTGCAGTGCTGATGCAGAACTCTCCTTTTTGGGGACAGTGGATACGCACTCCTGAACTCAGTGTTGCCCTCCTGGATGAATGGGAAGAAAAGATTGAAAAACTGGCACAGGTAACTGCTGAGGAAAATGTTACTTCCCTGGCTGGCGTTCCTACCTGGACATTGTTATTGTTAAAACGCATTTTAGAAATAAAGGGGAAAACAACCATAAAGGAAGTTTGGCCCAATTTAGAATTATACATCAACGGGGGCGTTTCCTTCATCCCTTATAAAGATCAGTTTGATAAGATCATCGGCAGTAAAATAAATTACCTGGAAATATACAATGCCAGCGAAGGTTTTGTGGCAGCCCAGGTAAGCCCCGATGATGATGGCATGTTATTGTTTACAGAGCACGGGGTTTTTTACGAGTTTATGCCTGTGGAAGAATATGGAAAAGAAAACCCGCTGACCGTAGGGTTAAAAGATGTGGTTATAGGAAAAAATTACGCCCTGGTGATGAGTACCACCGGCGGATTATGGCGTTATCTCATTGGTGATACCATACAGTTTACCCATCTTAATCCATACCATATTAAAATTACAGGCAGGCTAAAACATTATATGAACGCCTTTGGTGAAGAAGTGATCGTTGATAACAGCGATAAAGCCATTGCCTGTGCTGCCGAAAAAACAAATGCCGTGGTTAATGATTACACGGCGGCTCCCGTTTACTTTACAGAAGACAGCAATGGTGCCCATGAATGGCTTATCGAATTTGAAAAAGAACCTGATGATTTTAGTGCTTTTATTGCCGAACTTGATAATGAACTGAAGAACATCAACAGCGATTATGAAGCCAAGCGCCATAAAAGTATTGCGTTGCGGATGCCCATTGTTCATAAGCTTAAAACAGGAACCTTTACCGAATGGTTGCGCAGTAAAGGAAAACTGGGTGGCCAGCATAAAATACCCAGGCTTAGTAATGAAAGAGTAATGCTGGAAGAAATAATGGCAATAAAAAATATCGGCAATATTTAAAGTTTTGGTTTTATTTTGAGGCTCAGAAATTATTTATTATGAAATTATTAGAAGGAAAAAATGCTATTATAACCGGCGCTGCACGTGGCATTGGAGAAGGCATTGCCATCAAATTTGCAGAACAGGGTTGCAATGTGGCGTTTACCTATGTTAGCGATAGCAGTGCAGAGAAAGCAAAGGCACTGGAAGATAAGTTAACCTCCATGGGTGTTAAAGCAAAAGCATACAAAAGCAATGCAGGCGATTATACAGCTGCCGAAACTTTTGTAAATGATGTGCTGAAGGAATTTGGCAGTATCGATATCTGTGTAAATAATGCCGGCATCTCTAAAGATAATTTATTGCTGCGCATGACACCCGAACAGTGGGATGAAGTAATGCAGGTAAACCTGAAAAGTGTTTTTAACATGAGCAAGCAGGTGATCAAGCCCATGATGAAAGCCCGTAACGGAACCATCATTAACATGAGCAGCATCATTGGCGAAATGGGTAATGCGGGCCAAAGCAGCTATGCCGCCAGCAAAGCCGGTATCATTGGATTTACAAAAAGTATTGCCAAGGAACTGGGCAGCCGCAATGTACGTTGTAATGCCATAGCGCCGGGTTTTGTTGAAACCGATATGACCAGCTATTTAAAAGATGGGGAGGGTGCCGAAAAATATAAGGCCGACATTCCTTTGAACCGTTTTGCCAGCACTGAAGACATTGCCAATGCCTGTTTGTTCCTGGCAAGTAATATGGGTAGCTATGTTACCGGCCAGGTACTTAGCGTTTGCGGCGGACTCAATATTTAATTTGTTGAACTTTTTAATTTACCGCCGGTGTTTATTGTTAAACACCGGCTTTTCTTTTACATAATTATTACAATCTGACCTTGTGGCATTTGAATAAATACTGTTTCTTTGCGCCACCAATGAAACGTTTGATAGCCATATTACTGATACTCATCACCGCACTGTATGTGCTGCCTGTAAGTGGTGGGTTTATGGCAGATACTGAAACATCCTGCAAATACCTTGACAATAATACAGACGACGGTAAGGATACAAAAAATGATAATTGTAAAGTGTTCATTGCCTTTACAGGTTTTCCTGTTCTTTTAAAGAGCGGAACAGCTGTTGTAACAACACTTCCGGTGCAGTCTTTTTTACCGGTACATTTTACTGTTGAAACACCCCCTCCTGATCAGGCTTAACGCCTCCCTTTATTTACAGATGTAATGATTACTGTAACACTGTTGATGTGTTAGCAGTCCTGCTTGTTTAAACATTTATTTTTTTGAAATGAAATATAATTCAAATCCTGTTTCCAGGATACTGAGACTGGTATCGCTTGAAAAGAAGGAAATAACCCAGATCTATTTTTATGCTATAATCTACGGTATCATCATGCTGGTGATACCCGTTGGTATACAGGCGCTCATATCCTTTGCCCAAACAGCCACTATTTCTACTTCGGTGGTATTGCTGGTAATATTCATTGTACTCAGTGTATTTATCAGCGGTGTACTGCAGGTAAATCAAATGCGTATCATCGAAAAAATTCAGCAAAAGATCTTTGTGCGCTATGGTTTTGGCTTTGCTCAAAAAATTCCTCAATTAAATTTATCGGGCATAGATAACTACTATTTGCCCGAGCTGGTGAATCGCTTCTTTGATACACTCACATTGCAGAAAAAGATAGCCAAACTGTTGCTCGATTTTCCACTGGCCATTGTGCAGATCATATTCGGATTAATCCTCCTGTCCTTTTATCACCCGGTGTTCATTGCCTTTGGCTTAACCCTGATACTGGTAGTATATGCCATCCTCTATTTTTCCGGGAAAAAGGGCCTGGTAACCAGTATTGAAGAAAGTACCTATAAATACAAAGTAGTGGCCTGGTTACAGGAAATGGCACGTATCATACGTTCCGTGAAGTTTTCAAAATCGGCACACTTTACGCTGCAAAAGGCCGATGAGGGTATAACCGGCTATTTGCAATACCGCACAGAACATTTTAAAGTACTGCTCCTCCAGTATAAAACCCTTATCGGGTTTAAAGTACTAGTAACAGCAGCCATGCTTAGCGTAGGCACATACTTAATGCTCAGTCAGCAGCTTACCGTAGGCCAGTTCATTGCTGCGGAAATTGTAATTCTCACTATTCTCAATTCTGTTGAAAAACTGATCGTAAACCTGGATAGTGTGTATGATGTACTTACAGCCGTTGAAAAGATCGAGCAGGTAACTGATAAAGAAAGTGAACAACAAGGTTCTGTTTTATTTAATGCACAAAGGAATGAAGGAATATCGGTATGTATTCAAAATCTATCCTTTGGTTATTCCGGTGCTGATAAAGTGATAAACAATCTTTCCCTGGATGCAAAACCTGGTGAAAAGATCTGTATTTCCGGAAACGATGGCTCCGGCAAATCCACCTTATTGCGCCTGCTTACCGGTATGTATGATGATTTTGAGGGTAACATTTTATTTAATGATATTCCTTTAAAAAATTACAACCTGCAGCAACTGCGTCAAAAAATGGGGGTGATGATAAGTCAGCAGGATATTTTTGAAGGAACGCTGCTGGAAAACATCACGATGGGACTGGAAAACCCGGATATGGAAGAACTGATGCACCTGTGTAAAAAAACCGGCCTCGCTGAATTTATCAGCACACTCAAAAATGGCTTCGACAGCCCTTTAAATACCAATGGCCGAAAACTTTCTGCTACGGTGGTTCGTAAGATCCTGCTGGTAAGGGCACTTATTAATAAACCTGCCCTGCTGCTTTTAGAAGAGCCATGGCATGGTATTGAAACACAATACCAGCAACAAATTAAAACACTGCTGTTGCAGGAAATGAAAAATACCACCATGTTTATAATATCAAAAGATGCAGATTTTGCAGCAGCCTGCAGCAAAACCATTCACATGAAAAACAAATAAAAATTAAATCATGATCGAATTAAAAGCATATAAAACCATTTACC
>JBJTMN010000201.1:0-2040 GCA_046070545.1 Ferruginibacter sp. | reverse complement strand
TGCATTACTTTTTCTACTTTATCGGCCGGATCGGTTTTGATCAGTTCTTTCAGTTCGGCCAGCTGTGCAGGTTTTGCCGTTTCAACAGCATGGATCATTAAAAAGGTCTTCTTATTCGCCACAATATCCCCTCCTACTTTTTTACCAAATTTCTCCGGATCGCCAAAAGCATCCAGGTAATCATCCTGCACCTGGAAGGCGATGCCCAGGTTCTTGCCAAATTCGTACAAATGATTTTGATTGCCCTCGCCTGCCCCGCCCAAAATAGCGCCCAGTTTGAGGCTGGCAGCTACCAGTACCGATGTTTTCAGGGTGATCATGTACACGTATTCATCAATGCTCACCATTTCTCTTTTCTCAAAATCCATATCCAGTTGCTGACCTTCACATACGGCGCTGGCGGTATTGTTAAACAGGAACAATACTTTTTGTAACTGGGCCAGTTTAATTTTATTCAGGTACTCGTATGCTTTTACAAACATCACATCTCCTGCAAGCAAGGCTGTAGACTCGCCGTACCTGGTATGCACGGTTTCCATACCACGGCGCATAGGTGCTTTGTCCATGATATCGTCATGTATCAGGCTGAAATTGTGAAAAAGTTCAATAGCGGCAGCTGCATTGTATGCATCCGGATCGATCTCGTTAAACAATTGGTTACCCATCAACACACAAACCGGGCGTATCCTTTTACCACCCAGGTTTAAAATATACTGTGCAGGGTCGTACAGCGTTTCGGGCTGCACCGGAAAATGCCGGCTGTTGAATTTTTCTTCGAAGAGCTTGGATAATTCAATAAATGAATACATATCGTTAAACACGAATTATCCTGTCCGCAGCATATGCCGGACAGGCTGTTAATTAATTTTATTTTTTCTTTTTACCGGATGATTTGCCGGCAGGTTTTTGTTTTGCCCTGCCTGATGCAGGTGATTTTGCTTTTGAAGCATTTCCTTTTTTCTCTGTCACCCATTCAAAATCCAGCTGGCGTTTACTTAAGTTAGCCGCTACCACTTTTATTCTTACGGGATCACCCATGCGGAATTTTTGCCCGGTACGCAAACCTACCAATGCATAGTCAGCTTCATCCAGCCTGAAATCATCATAGGCGCTTAAGTCCCTTACGGTAACCATGCCCTCACACTTGTGTAACACGGTTTCAACAAAGAAACCAAAAGAAGCCACGCCACTGATGATCCCGTCAAATTCCTCGCCCAGGTAGTTTTTCATGAATTCTACCTGTTTATATTTATTTCCTGCACGTTCGGCTTCCATAGCTTTCCGTTCCCGGTCGCTGCAATGCTTGCAACGCTCATCCATTTTCTTATCCAGCTTCAGGTTCTTCTCCAGGCATTCCTGTAAAATACGGTGCACCATTACATCGGGATAACGACGTATGGGCGAAGTAAAATGACAGTAGAATTCAAAGCCCAGGCCATAGTGCCCGATATTGGATGAGGTATAAATGGCTTTTGCCATCGTTCGTATTCCCAGTTGCTCCAGTACATGCTGCTCTGGCTTCCCCTGCACATCTTTCAGCATTTTATTGAAAGAGGATGCAACTGCTTTCTCATCATGCATATCGAATGTGTACCCGAATTTTTTGGCGAAAGCCACAAAGGGTTTCAGTTTTTCATCATCGGGTGTATCATGAATGCGGTATGGGAAAGGGATGGGTTCCTTATTCACTTTTATTTTTGAAACATAGGATGCTACTGCACGGTTTGCCAGCAACATAAACTCTTCGATGAGTTTATGGGCATCTTTGCTTTCCTTGACAATGATACCAATGGGCTTTCCTTTTTCATCCAGTTGAAAACGGACTTCGGTAGATGAAAAGTTAATGGCTCCGTTCTTAAAGCGTTCGGCCCTGAACTTTTTGGCCAGGTCGTTCAGCAATAAAATGGGTTTATAATGCAGGCCATCCTTCTTTTCAATGATATCCTGTACTTCTTCATAGGTAAAACGGTGATTGCTGTGTATGATGGTACGGCCCAGCCAGGTATGTTTGATCTCCCCACGATTGGTGATCTGGAAAAC
>JBJTMN010000200.1:0-3138 GCA_046070545.1 Ferruginibacter sp. | reverse complement strand
TAGGGAACTGAGCGCACAACCTGCCGATATTGCACTCTTCGATATTAACCTGCCCGGCATGAACGGCATTGACTGCATACAGCGACTTAAGCTGCTGCATCCCCGCATGCAGATGATGGTGCTTACCGTATACGATAATGCCGACAATATCTTCAACGCCTTGAAAGCCGGTGCCACCAGCTATTTACTAAAAAGCACTCCACCCGAAAAAGTCATTGAAGCTATTTATGAAGTGCATCATGGCGGCAGCCCCATCAGCAGCCAGATCGCCCGCAAAGTGATCGATGCATTTACCCTGAAAGAAAAAACAAACGATTATTTCCAGGAACTGAGCAGGCGGGAACAGGAAATACTGGAACAGCTTAGTAAAGGCTATCGTTATAAAGAGATAGCCGATAAATTATTTGTAAGCATCGAAACCGTTCGTACCCATATCCGCAACATATACGAGAAACTGCAGGTAAATGGCCGTGCAGAGGCATTAAAGAAGACCGGCTTTTTGTAAGTACTACTTTTTTCACATTGGGCTGCTTTATCCTGGCAGTTACTTTTACAAAAAACATATAACAAGAAACAAGCCATAACCAGGGTTGATAACAATCCTGCTGTTTATAGACGGGTACCTTGTAACAAAATCAATAAAAGTTAACCAATGAAAAGAATTGTAACAGTATTAGTGCTTACAGCAACATTATTCTCAGCATGTAACAAAAGCAGTGACGCTCCTGCTGCAGCAACAGCAGCGAATGAGCCTAAGGCAGGCAGCAAATGGGTGTTTAAAATTTCCAGTTATAACGAAGCTGGTACAGTAACAGGTACTTCCAATATTACACTGGTTGCCAGCAACCAGACCTATTCGGGTAGCAGCTGGATATTACTAAGCGACCAGGCTTCTGGTACTCCTGTTATCGCAATTCAAAAACGCAGCGATGGATGGTGGCAGTTGCCACTGCCAGCTAGTACACCCAGCCTGTGGTATAAAAACCCGGCTGCGGTAAATGATACCTATCCCTTAACGATCAACGATGGCAGTACGGACAATGCTAAAGTAACAAGCATTACCACGGCCCTTACAGTACCTGCCGGCAGTTTTACCGACTGTACCAAGGTAGAGGGCAATGATACCAACAGCCTGGAAGAAGAATTCTGGTTTACCAGCAGCGGACCTATTGTATTGAAAATAACAGAATGGGATCAGAAAGCTGCAGGGCCTGCATCCAATGTTTATCTGTCAGAAGCATGGGAACTGGTAAGTTTTACACAATAATAGTTGAGGACTAACTGCGCATGACTGGCATCCTGGTTTTACCGGGATGCCATTATTTTAGACATAGGGGAATGCAATAAAACACCAGCTGTTTACTTATGTTGCAGGCTCAGTTAAGGCATCAGCAGGTATCCGCCAATTGCCAGGTGATTACCCGGGTATCACTAAAATCCCGCCTTGATATAGGCCCTGCCTTCTTCCTGCTTTTTTACAATTTCCAGGATGGCTACCGGCACAATAACGGCTTCAGGTATTACCCTTGACTTGTCGATATTTCTTTTCCTCAGGGAATTATTGCAAACAGCAAATACCACTCCCTGTTTATATAAGGCATTGATCTGCGTTTTAAAATAGCCCGTATCTTTCAGCATGGCATATACGGCGTGGCTATGAAATACTACTTCGATCTTTGTATCGGGTTCTTCGGTCAATACATTATTTACCTGGTTATATAAAACCCGCTGCTGGGCTGTATCACCGCTGGCCATCTCCCAGATGATCTTATGCTGGGCCTGTGTATTTACTGAACATGCGAACAGGAAAATAATAATGAATAGCAGATGTAATCTTTTCATACTGATGTTTTCACTAAAATTAACTATTCAATACGATATATCACACATTAGAGGAAGATCATCACCAGGGCAAGTACAATACCTGCCAGTGTAAAATAAAGTCCCTTTTTAAAAATGCTGGTCTTTGGCATAAACATCCAGAAGGAAGAGATTACAAAGAACAGCAGCGAAACACAGAAGAAAACGTTCAGGAAAAAAAGCGGGTCCCTGGTACCGGCCTTGTGCAAATGCGTGAGTTTTTCAACAAAGGGCAACAGCTTTTTGGTGGTGTAAGTTACGGCACCGCTTTGTGCATTATAATTACCTCCTTTAAAGAACTGCATATCCCCACTGGTGGAGTCGATCTTCAGGTCACGGTTGCGGATGGCCTTGCCCAGGTCGGCAACAGGAAGTCCGGGCTTTAATTGCTCCTGTACGATCTTTTCTTTTTTTCAAAAAATCAGTATCCCTGAAAATAAGAACAATACCACTGAGGGCATAGATGGCCATGATACCTGCCAGGAAAAATCCCAGGTAACGGTGGTAGATACGCATGCGGTTATGTGTAGTTCCTTTACTGCTCATATTGTAAATTTTTGCAGCAAAGAAAAGGAAAGAAAAATACACTGCGAAACCGATCAGGAATATTATTTACAGAAAAAGGAATATCGGTGCTGGTCATTACGCATTTTACTGCCTGCTGATGTATGGATGCATGAAAAATAACAGGTAATTAGTATCTTCAATAAATACGGGTTTATAATTTTTACTGATCATTAAATTCCTGCAAATCATGGTACAGGTTAATTTGGAAGGCGAATATTTCTTCAGAAAAACAGAAATGGTTGCCGGTTTTAACTTTTCGGCAGACGGGACCTTTCAGTTCTTTTTCAGCTATGGTGCTGTTGACCGCAGTGCTGCGGGATCTTTTACCACAGAAGGCAATCTTGTAAAACTGAAAAGCAACAAAGAAGCAGGCAAAGATTTTACGGTAGCTGAACAATCAAAAGCAGGTTCGGGATATACCATACAGTTCAGTCACCCCAATACTTTTTTGACTGAAAATATCCGTTGCCTGTTTTTCATGGGTGATACACCCACAGAAGCATATACCGACCGTAATGGAAAGGTTCAGGTTGACCTGGAAAACTGCGACCGCATCTACGCACAGCATCTTTTATACCCCGATATTGTTACACAAATAAAAGACTCCGCTAACAATAACAACCATTTTACCTGCAGCCTTAACCCATCGCTGGAGCAGTTAAGTTTTAAAGGCATTAACCTCACCATAGAAGAGGATGGATCACTTAGCTG
>JBJTMN010000199.1:0-9195 GCA_046070545.1 Ferruginibacter sp. | reverse complement strand
ACCAACGAGTTTGCCGGCCAGCGCTCGGTGATACATGCCAACTGGGAAAGCAGGCAGTTCAAGATGAACTTTGTTTACCGCTTTGGCAGCAACCTGGTAAAAGCAGCCAGGCAAAGAGCCAATGGCGCCGATGATGAAATGAAAAGAACACAGGGCGGTGGCGGAGTGGCACCGGGTTTATAATATACCTGTTATTTAATTTTTTATAGCCATGCATAAAAAGTCTGCCAGTTCCGGTAACAAGCGGAACTGGCATCTTTTAAAACTGTGGTTATGCAGGCAGGTTGAAAGAAACCTGTAAATTAGTAACTGCAACGCAGCAATTGTTTATTTTTACTTTAAATACTGTTCATCCAATGAAGAGAACAAAAAGATACCGGTTACAACAAGTGATGATGGTTGTTTTCGTTATTGAAGCATGTTTATTTATTATCTCCATTCTCTTAGTGAAAGTGCTGCAGATGCCAGGATTAAATAAAGACCTGAGCCATCTTTTTAACAGAACATTTCTTTTAAAGCAGTTTATTGATGTTATTTTCCACAGTCTGTTCTTTTATATTTCACTGAACTATTTTAACGAACTGCTGGTTGCAAAAAAGAAAGCTGCCAGTTACGCATTTGCCATTTTATTCTTTTTACTGCTTGCTTTTTCATACTTTTTAGGCAGGTATTTTGCACTGCCCGATATGGTAGAAAATAAGATCAATAAAGATGTACAGTTCGGCGTATTTCTTTTCTCATTCAGCATATCATCTGTTTTTTTTACCGGCCTGTCATTATTACTGGCTTATTTAAACAACCTGCGTGATGGCCAGAAGCAGCGCAAGGTGCTGGAAGCACAAAAGATGCAGCTGGAGGTAGACAAATCACAGGCAAATTTTAAATTTTTAAAATCGCAGATAAACCCGCATTTCCTGCATAACACATTGAATTTTTTATACGCTAAATCACTGCCTTATTCGGCCGAATTATCAGAAGGTATCTTAACCCTTTCAGATATCATGCGGTATGCACTCAACGAATCGGTTGATGGCAATGACAGGGCTTTACTGAAAGATGAGATCGAACATGTTCGCAATGTGATCAAAATAAACCAGCTGCGCTTCAGCAATAACCTGAATGTGCAGTTTGAAGTGAACGGGGTTGTAAATGGCGCACAGATCATTCCCTTTGTGCTCATCACCATTGTTGAGAATGCATTCAAACACGGTGACCTGCAAAAACCAGAATACCCGATTGATATTAACCTGAGGGTTGAAAACAACCGGCTGTTCTTTTCTTGCCACAACCGGAAAAAAACAGGCCCCAAGGAAATTTCAACCGGGCTGGGCCTGGATAATATCCGCAACCGGCTGGATTTTGCATATGGCAAAAATTACAAAATGCTTATCAAGGACGAAGCCGATTTTTACAGTACCGAATTAACCATTGACCAACTATGATCAGGTGTTTAGTAGTAGATGATGAACAGCATGCGATCGATATCATCGCACATTATATAGGCCAGACATCCTACCTGGAGCTGGTAAGCAGTACCACCAACCCGGTGGCTGCCCTGCAGACCGTGATAACAGAACATATTGACCTGGTGTTTTTAGACATACAGATGCCCGAGCTGTCGGGTATTGATTTTGTAAAAGCCATCAACGGAAAAGCAAAGGTTATTTTAACAACGGCATACAGCGAATTTGCTATTGAAGGATTTGAGCTGGATGTAGTAGATTACCTGCTGAAGCCCATCCGATTTGCCCGTTTTTTAACCGCTGTACAAAAAGCAGTAAAGGATGTTACAGAAAAACCTGCAGATACAGACACCACAAAAGATGAGGATTATATTTTTGTAAAAACAGAATCCAAAGGAAAATTACTGAAGATAAACCTGGCTGATATTGAATATATAGAAGGGATGAAGAACTATGTGGCCATTTACCGTGGCGGACAAAAAACACTGGTATATACCAACCTGAAAGACCTGGTGAATCATTTGCCTGCACGGCAATTCATCAGGGTTCATAAATCATTTATCATCCCCATCAACCGCATTACCGGCATAGAAGGTAATCATATCTTACTTAAAAATGTAACCGCAGAGATACTCATCGGGGAAAATTACAAAGCCGACCTGATGGATATTATCCGGAATAAGATGATCAGTTAACACAACAGCCTTATGGCCCTTCGGCAGGCGGTGGCATTTCATAAGGCGGTATTTCCGGAATCTCATCAGGAATGATATCAGGGTCTTCTTCGGGTATCAACGGATATTCCGGAACAACCGGCGGCTCTGTTTCGGGATACACTTCGGGTTTTGTTATCTCGTATGGCTTACCTGGTTGATTTTTATCTGACATAGCCGTTTATATTTACCATAAAATAAATTCAATTACATGCGCTCTTCAATGAGTAGCGTCAGGACCACCATTGATGCTCATCATCGCCTTCAAATTTACATTTCACTTTGCAATAACCCGTAAACTATCCAATGCCCTTTCATTGATATTGAATATATATTGGCCGTGGTTTCAACTGTAAAATATCTGCAGGCTGCATCAGCTGTTTTGCTGATTCAGTATCATTCCTGTAAAATAATTTAAACCCGGCAAATTGTACCGGCTCTTTATATATACAATGGTAATAGGTATTTTTCTTTTTAGCCGGAAAGCCAAAGCCATCCATATTAATGACCAGCTGCACCTCTTTACAGGTTTTTATTTGTTTATAGTTTGTAAGCATTGGATTGGTAAACCGGTGAACCACCAGTATCTTGGGTGGTAAATTAAATTGTTTTACAAGTGCGGCCAGAAACTCAACCGCATAATTAACGTCAGCAGCATCAAAAGTTCCGATGGCGGTTCCGGGCCGTTGACCCTGTTTCATAGAAAATTCTGGATCGATACCCAGGTGTACCTGTGGCATTTGTAAATATTTTTTAAGTAATGGAATCTCTTCCTGCAAGGTGCTTTGTCCAACCTGTATGTCTAAGAAAACGATCCCGTTTAACTGCCGGGCCAGTGCAATGGATTTATCTATCTGCTGTTCGGGCATACGCAACCTGCATTTTCCAACGAATTGTTTACAGGGTTGAGCTGTTACCGCTATATAATGTATTGCCGGCATTACCGGTGTTAGTGAATCAGCCATTTCCCAGGCTTTCACTTCTTTTTTTAATTTCTCCAGCATTTGCTGTGGCGGGTATTGCCCCAGTACGCCCATTTGTGTTGAATAAAAATTCCCATAATAGGCAACCACTCTTTTATAAGGAAAAATGGCGCCTTCTCCGGGGTAAGCGGCCCGTGCAGGCCATAGGCCTGACCGGTCTCCGTTAGCAAGCTGCATCATTTTTTTGAGGTATAAAAAAGTATCTGACGGCTGAGTAATGAACGGACTGATCGCTGTATCCGGATCAGAGCTCTTGTTTATTACCTGTATATCAGCCCTTCCCTGCAGCCGGCAGTTATTGACTGAAAATAAAATTAAGATCAGTACTGTAGTTTTAAATAAAGTATTTGTTGCCATGGGGAATTATTTTAGAAAGCTTCGGTTCTCTATAAAAGAATTTCATCAAAAGAACTGGTAAATCAATACATGAAGGTGATCCAGGTTCTCAGCAGCGATGGTGACCATGGTCATTATATTCCCTGATACATATCAAAATATGCAGGTGGTAGCAGAACAAGATTTACATAATCCGGTCATTATTTTTTTTACAAATTATATGATTTTAGCCTGGCGTTTTTTTTACAACTGTGCCCGGCATTTTTATATAAATATATTCATACATGAGATCAGCAAAATGAACAAGGCCATGATCTTAAAATCATCTATCCGTACTGATTGGAAATAGCTCCTGCCTTACCGTTGACCAAACTCATTGTTTTTAATGACAGCCGTTTTTGCGGGGGCAAAACAGGTAGCATAATTTTAAGAGTAAATAATTAATTAATCACTAAAAACAAAAGGAGGTTATTATGAGCACTCAAGCATTAACAAAAGCAGGAGTTGGAATGCCATTTGCATTCGATGACTTCTTCAAACCCTGGAATGAATGGTTTGACGGTGGAATGTTACCACGTTCTATCAATATGCCAGCTGTAAATATAACAGAGAATAAAGATGAATTCCAGGTTTCAATGGCTGTACCTGGCATGAAAAAAGATGATTTCAGAATTGATGTAGATGGAAATATGCTTACCATCAGCAGTAAAAAAGAAGAAAGCAAAGAAGAGAAAGACAAAAAATTTACCCGCAAAGAGTATAATTATTCTTCCTTCAGCCGCAGCTTTACACTTCCGGAAGAGATCAATAAAGAAAAAATTGAAGCCAGGTATGATGACGGTGTATTGAAAATAACATTACCCCGGAATGAAGAAGCCAAGAAGATCACATCAAAGCATATTGATGTAAAATAAACCAGTTGCCGACCGGTTATATACCCCGCCATACCGGCGGGGTATTTTTTTTGATGATACTATCCATTGACAGATATCAGGTAAGTGAATGACCAAGGTACTTAACCCTGTGCTTCAGTAACAATAACTTTATGGTCAGCAAATCAATTAAAAGAATAACCCATGCAAAATATCCTGACCAAAAAGAATATCCAGGCAGATTATTTACCAGAGTTGTTGTTAAAACAATTACGCTATGAAACCAATACCTGGAAACGTTTGCTTGATTTTTTAATGGATGAGAATATCCGTTTTAAGAACAGGCTTTCAGAAATACTTGAATACAGGTTCAATAAAGACCTGTTGGAAGAGGTTGAAAGATTTCAAAGCAGGTTCATACAGCAGGATGAGTTCATCAGTCTGCTCAGTAATGAAATAGCAGAAACAGAAAAACTGCTTGCAGGAAAAATATCCAGGAACGGGCTGCTTATTCCGGAAGCCGATAAAAAACTTAAACGAATGAGAAAAAATATGATGAGTGCAGAAAAAAGATTTGGCAGAATTAAAACCATGTTCAATCATTTCCTGGCAGAAAGCATTTTATAGGCACATTACGGATCAGCTTATTCTGGTCAGTTAAGCAGCATTTCCAGTTTTTTCAGATTCAGTAAATTAATACCACCGTCCTTATTGATATCGATCAGCTTTTCATTGCGGAAGTCGCCGAGGGTACGAATGAGTGATTCCTTGGCAGTACCTGCAATAGCAGCCAGGTTGCTCCGGTTTATATTGATCACAAAAGCTGCATCATTGGTATGCCGGTATTTTTTCTGCAGCATGATCAGCGCTTCTGCCACTTTTTTGCGAAGGGAATTATAAGCAAGGTTTAATAACTGTTTTTCCTTTTCAGAGATATTCTTTGCCAGCAGTTTAATAAATTTCTGCACAACACTTTTGTTATTATTCATCAGTTCATCAAAATCATCTTTGGGTATAAGCGCCAGTTCCGTATCTTCCAGAGCATAGGCACTGTCGTGGTAAACCCCGCCTTCCAGCAAAGCTACATAGCCCAGAAAATCTCCCGGGCTGAATAAGTCTGTTACCAGTTCCTTTCCTTCATCATTGGTAACACTAACCTTTACTTTTCCTTTTAATACATGATATAAACAGTTAGGATGATTGCCTTCTGAATACACCAGTTGTCTTTTTTTATACTTATTGATATTGCGCCCCTCGGTAAAGGTCAGCAAGTCATTTGCACCCCCGGCAGCATGCATTAACTGGTACAGGCCATCAAGTCCGCCAGACATTTCCTTTTTCAGCAGATCGTGTTTTTTTAAACGGCTGTCAACTGCATTTAAAAGTTCGGTAGCAGTAAAAGGTTTGGTGATATAATCATCAGCACCCAGCTCCATACCTTTTCTAAAATCATCATGCCCGGCTTTTGCAGTTAAAAAAATAAAGGCAGTATTTTTTAAAGATTCATTCTTATGCACTGCATGCAGCACTCCATATCCATCCAGGATGGGCATCATGATATCGCTTATGATCAGGTCGGGTAAATGCTCCAAAGCCTGCTCTATACCTGTTTTCCCGTTATCCGCCTGAAAAACCATGTAGTTGGATAGTTCGAGAATTTCAGCAATGTTTTCCCGAACATCTTTATTATCCTCGATGATCAGAATTTTTTTCATTGCCTGTACGCTTTGTTTTAATAGAATTGAATATCTTCTCTTTAATGCAATTTTGACTATGAAATACATTTAATAGCTCTACAAACAGATCTTTGTACGTATTCACCTGTTAAATTCTTTAAAAATAAATGCTGAATCCATGACAACAATCAGGAGATATCATGAGAATACACAGGATTTTTTTAAGGCAGGTATATAGAATACCCGATCTAAAAACCGCGGATCGCAGGTTGGCTGAATGATGATCGCCTGCAATTACCAAAGCCAGGATATATATCAGATAGTTGATACCGAAAAATACCTGATAGCCGGCAGTTGCCTTTAGAGCAAATAACTAAAATAATATGGCAGGGCTTAAACAAGCCAAAGCTGTAATTATTTTGAAACTGTTGAGAATCTTCGGTAACATGGTTGGCTAATCAAGCAGAGGTATAATCCTCAGTTTCATTATCAAAACATGGCCGATAAGTAGCTTTTGCGATGTTTAAAAAATGAGTGTTGAAATAGCATGGGGCAGTGCCATACAGGATGCCGCCTTACCATTGATCCATAAATTATAAGAAGTTTTCACATTGCTTTGATTCATCACCACCACCACTACTTTGCCATCAGTATTTTGAAAGGCAGTTGTGAGTAACTGGCTGCGGCTGCTGCTGCTGATAATTCTTTTGGCTCCGGGCTTTATGAATTTTGAAAAATGACCGATATAATAATAAGAGTTGGTATAAATAAGCTGACCTGACCTGGTATCGCCATGTACCGGTGCAAAACAAAAATTTCCCACATGGTTGGGACCGCCTTTTTCATCCAGTAATATATTCCAGTCGGTAAATCCAACCATTCCATTGTTAAAATCATTGATCATATTACAGGCATATTTTTCACCCAGTGCCCAGTTGCCATATTTGGTTGAATCAAAGCTTTCGGCGCAGCCTTCTGTAAAGAACAGGTTCATATCCGGATAAGCTTCATGTACCCGTTGCAAATTATTGTACATAGGCGTTCCCCCGCTCCAGGGTTCGTACCAGTGAAACCCGATCCCCCAGATATACCTGGCAGCTGCAGGATCATTTAAATAAGTTTGTGCACGCTGGTAGATGAGGTCCCTGTTATGATCCCATACAATGATCTTTTTATCCTTCAGCCCTTCTTTCTCCATAGTGGGCCCCAGGTGGTCTCTTAAAAAATCTCGTTCTTCTTCACCGGTATATAAACAACTTTCCCAGCGCTGTGTTGCCATGGGTTCGTTTTGAACCGTAATGCCCCAGATGGGTACTCCCGACTTTTCATATTCTTTGATGAACCTGGTATAATACAAAGCCCAGCTTTCCCGGAAATCGGCTTTTAGTTTACCCCCGTGCAATACATCATTATTGTCTTTCATATAAGCTGGCGGGCTCCAGGGGCTCGCAAACAAATTCAGCCTGGAACCTGCTGCAGCCATCGCTTCTTTAATAAAAGGTATCTTGTATTTCTGATCATGCTGTATGTTAAATGATTTCAGGTCTTTGTCGCCTTCTGAGACATACGTGTACATATCGCTGCTGAAATCACAGCTGTTAATATTCGTACGGCCTACCGTATAGCCAATTCCTTTATCAGCGCTAAAATAGGCTGTCATCAATTCCTGCTGTTTGTCTTTTGGCAGTTTATAAAAAGTTTCTGCTGCCGCATCGGTCAGTGCGCCGCCGATACCAAAAAAAGTCTGAAATGTTTTGGAAGGATCAACAAATACAGTGACCTCATTTTCAAAAGGCTGCCCTTTTTCTTTAAACTCCAGTGTATCAGTGGCTGTAAGCCGTAAATTACTGCTATCGGCTGTTGTATATACCAATACTTTTTTTCCATCCGTATTAAAAGCAGCCGTACCTGTTGCAGCATGCTCATTTCCGGTACATGCGGCAAGCAATACACATAATACAGGGAAACCGGTTTTTCTAAAATCCATGGTTGATATATTTTTTGTTGTCTATAATTTCACTGATTGGGCTTCACTACACAGATCCCTACATAAACGATTTGTCTATATCTGGCTGCGCTTATTTACTGTCAATATCCTGCAATGTCCCTGTTTTAAATAAGGCACACAGCCGGTTCTTTGCTATGAAAAGCAGAACAAATCATTTAACTAAACCGGTTGTTCACAAATTGCTACGGGAGCAAAAGGTAAGAATTTTTATTATCCGAATCATTTTGTTCTACACAAAATTCATGAATTATCATCCTCCGAATCAGGCTTTTACAGAACAGGCAATAACTTTCTTTTCTGCTTCTCTGCAATATTCCGGCAACTGAAAAGATGAATTTTTCACTTATGCAAAACAAACCCTTTCAAGTTTTCTGTGCACCGGTTCTGTCATGCGGGTAAATGATATGCGTCATTGTTTATTATGGCCTGCCTGTTTTTCTTTGGAACTGGCAATAGAATTACGGCAATACTTTAACGCAATAAATAACAGAATGCCGTTTATTGACGTTATATTTATAGTATACAATTAATGGCCCGTCATTATTCAATTTAAAAAATCTCATTATGCTACAAACATTCATTTCCTTCAGGTATTGCCCGGGTGGTGAAAATGAAGGCGGAGGAACAGCGCCTCAAAATGAGCAGGCAAATGCAGGTGATCAGCAGCCTGACAGCACTGATAAGCCCAAACACAAGGGATTTATCGAAAAAGTGAAAGATGCTTTAAAAGAATGGTCTAATGAGGACCAGCTGGAGCAGGATATTGATGATGCTACTCCTTAATTGCAGATAACATCTTCTTTATTTTTTAAGCCAGTAAAAGTACTTCAACTATTTACTGCTTACTGCTTATACATTCCGGTTGGTAAATACAAATCGGGAAAGGAAAGTATTATAATGATTATACAGCAGCAAATATCTTGTTAAAGGAACCGGAGACGAATCCCTTTAGCAGGATAACTTTTCCAGCCAGCCGGCCATATGATCAAACACCTGCTGCTTTTCCGGTTCATTATGTATTTCGTGGCAGAGGCCATCCCAGAGTTTTAGCTCTACCAGTTCGGGATTGTTGCGGGCAAATGCAGCGGTACCCTTGTACGAAGTGATCCTGTCCATAAGCCCGTGCATGACCAGTGTTTTTATC
>JBJTMN010000198.1:0-3492 GCA_046070545.1 Ferruginibacter sp. | reverse complement strand
GTCCCGGAGCTGATCTATTTAATATATTTATCAAATGAAATTAACAGGTATTTTCTCATTGGCGCTGCTGATGAGTTTTCATGTTTCCGCACAGAGAATATCGCCGGCTGATTGGCGGTTCATGCAATCATTCATTCGTGCCTACCGGAAAAAAGGCCACCTGGTTGCCAAAACCAATCCGATAAGGGAACGTAAAGACAGGCACGCCAAGCTGGAATTGTCAAATTTTGGATTGACCAATGCCGACCTGAATACCACATTTGCGGCTGGCAAATTTGTGGGCCTGGAAAATGCTTCACTGCAAACCATTATTGAACACCTGCAAAAATGCTACACCGGCCACGTGGGTGTACAGGTGGGTTATATAAACGACCAGGTAAAACTGGACTGGCTTACCAACGCTATTGAGCATACCATGCTGCAGCCGGTTCCCTTGCCACAAAAGAAAAGGATATTGCAAAAACTGAATGAAGGCGTAATGTTTGAAAAGTTTTTGCATACCAAATACATTGGGCAAAAACGTTTTTCGCTGGAAGGTGGAGAAACAGCTATAGCCGCACTGGATGCCATCATCAATACGGCAGCCAATAATAATGTAGAAGAAGTGGTGATCGGCATGGCACACCGGGGAAGATTAAATGTGCTGGCCAATATCATGGGTAAAACATACCAGCAGATATTCAGTGAGTTTGAAGGAACCAGCCTGCCCGATACAACCATGGGCAGCGGAGATGTTAAATACCACCTTGGGTTTGGTAGCGATGTGGAAACAGCTGATGGTAAAAAGATACATTTGAAATTAAGCCCTAACCCTTCTCACCTGGAAGCGGTTGATCCGCTGGTAATTGGTTTTGCACGCAGTAAGGCTGATATTTTATACAACAGCGATTACGATAAAATTCTTCCCATACTCATCCATGGCGATGCATCAGTTGCCGGCCAGGGCATTGTGTACGAGGTGTTGCAAATGAGTAAACTGAAAGGGTATTACACCGGCGGCACCATTCATTTTGTTATTAATAACCAGATAGGTTTTACTACCGATTTTGATGATGCAAGAAGTTCTGATTATTGTACTTCAATAGCTGCGATGGTGCATGCTCCGGTTTTTCATGTAAACGGAGATGATGCAGAAGCGGTTGTAAAAGCCTGCGAAATAGCCACACTGTATCGCCAGGAATTTAACAGCGATATTTTTATTGACATGGTTTGCTACCGCAAGCACGGGCATAACGAAGGCGATGAGCCTAAGTTTACGCAGCCGCAGTTGTATGCACTCATCGATAAACATCTGAATCCAAGAGAGGTATATACCCAGTTTTTGATACAGAATGGCGAACCCGATGCAAAGGAACTTGCAAAAGAAATGGAGCAGAAGTTTCTGGCCGATCTGCAGGAGCGCCTGGATGAGGTAAAACAAAATCCTTTGCCTTACAGCTATCAGCCACCTGAACTTGTTTGGAAAAGTTTACGTAAGGCAACTGCCGAAGATTTTGATGCATCGCCGGTTACTGCTATTGGTAACGAAGCCTTTACATTATTATTTGACGGGCTGATGAAATGGCCGGCCGATTTTAAGCCGTTGCGTAAAGTAGAAAAACTAATAAGCGATAAGCTGAAATTATTCAGCGATGAAAATAAAGTAGACTGGGCAACAGCCGAGCTGATGGCTTATGGAAGTTTGCTGGTTGAAGGCAAAGACGTGCGCATGAGCGGACAGGATGTAAAACGCGGTACTTTCAGCCATCGCCATGCGGCCTTGTATGATGAGGTAAGCAATAATGAATACAACAGGCTGGATCATTTTACCGGAACACAATCGCCCTTCCGCATTTACAATTCTTTATTGAGTGAATATGCGGTGCTGGGTTTTGAATATGGTTATGCCATGGCTAATCCCAATGCACTGGTGATATGGGAAGCACAGTTTGGAGATTTTTGCAATGGCGCCCAAACTATTATTGACCAGTTCATTGCCGCTGCTGAAACCAAGTGGCAGCGTATGAATGGTGTTACCTTATTACTGCCACACGGTTACGAAGGCCAGGGGCCCGAACACAGCAGTGCCCGTATGGAACGTTTTTTACAGATGTGTGCCGAGCTTAATTTTGTAGTGTCAAATGTTACAACAGCAGCAAACTTCTTTCATTTACTGCGCAGGCAGCTGGCCTGGCCTTTCCGCAAGCCCCTGGTGAATTTTTCACCCAAGGCAAACCTGCGCCACCCGGGCAGCTACAGTACCAAAGATGAATTTACCAGCGGAGGTTTTAAGGAAGTGCTGGACGATAAAACAGTTAATGATGCTGCCGAAATCAAAAAAGTATTATTCTGCAGCGGAAAAGTTTACTTCGACCTGGCCGAGCGCCGGCAGAAAGAGAACAGGAAGGATATTGCCATTGTAAGACTGGAACAAATTCATCCGCTGCCACAAAAGCAACTGGATGAGCTATATAAAAAATACAGCAAAGCCATCTGGTACTGGGTGCAGGAAGAGCCGTTGAATATGGGAGCTGCCACCTTCTTAAGGATGAACCTGAAAAATATAAATTTCTATATTATCAGCCGTCAGCCAGGCGCAGCAACTGCAACGGGGTATGGAAAAGTGCATGCAAAGGAGCAGGCGCAGATAATAGATACAGCCTTTAGTATTTGATAACACTAATTACACGAATTGTAAAACAGTGCTTTCTTAATTCGTGTAATTCGTGCCTCAAATTTGTGTAATAAAAAAATAAGAGAACAATGTTTAATAGTCTAAGTGAAAAATTAGAATCAGCCTTTAAAAATATAAAAGGGCAGGCAAGGATCAGTGAACTAAATATCGCCAACACAGTAAAAGATATCCGTCGTGCATTGGTAGATGCTGATGTGAACTACAAGATAGCCAAGGAATTTACCGATAAGGTGAAAGAAAAAGCACTGGGTGCAAAAGTATTACTGTCTGTTAATCCCGGACAGCAAATGGTAAAGATCGTGCAGGATGAACTGGCGGAGTTAATGGGTGGCACAGAAAGTGATTTCAATATTACCGGCAGCCCGGCAATCATTTTGATCGCAGGCCTGCAGGGTAGTGGTAAAACAACATTCAGTGGTAAACTGGCCAGCTATCTTAAAACAAAAAAAGGAAAATCGCCTTTGCTGGTAGCAGCAGATATTTACAGGCCTGCTGCGATAGATCAATTGGAAGTATTAGGCGGCCAGATAGATGTACCTGTTTACAGCGAGCGGGAAAATAAAGATGCCATCTCCATTGTACAGGCTGCCATTAAAGAAGCCCGTGCAAAAAATAAAAATGTAATTATTGTAGATACAGCCGGCCGCCTGGCGGTAGATGAAGTGATGATGAATGAAGTTGCCGGTATTAAAGCAGCCATCAACCCGCAGGAGATATTATTTGTAGTTGATAGTATGACCGGCCAGGATGCAGTGAATACGGCAGCGGCCTTTAACGAACGACTGGATTTTACCGGTGTAGTGCTTACCAAATTAGAT
>JBJTMN010000197.1:0-2268 GCA_046070545.1 Ferruginibacter sp. | reverse complement strand
CTAAAAAGGAGAATATTCTGCTCCAGCCGGCTTTTTTTACTGTTGTATCAACCGACTCATGTACTTCACTCAGGGAAGCATCTGTATTATTTTTCCTGAACATCATGTACAAATACATTTTTAGCAACCTGCTCGCTGATGATGCAGGCGCTTTGTTTTGAAACTTTTATTTCCAGTGATCCGTCAAACTCAAAGCGCCTGAGTACCATCAGTTGAGTGCCCAGTGCAATATTGTAATGCCTCAGCATGTCCAGCATTTGTTCGGTTTGGTTTCTTACTGAACTAACGGTTACATTTTTTTTAAAGGGGATTACTGTAAGGCTCTGCTGTTTAATGACCGCTATCTTCCCGTTTTTATCGGGTATCGGGTCTCCATGCGGATCAAATAAAGGGTTGCCCAGGAAATTATCAAGGCGCTGAACCAGTTCTTCACTGCTGATATGCTCCAGTTCTTCGGCAATCGGATGTATCTTATCCCAATCAAATTTTAAATGTTCTACTAAAAAATACTCCCATAGGCGGTGCTTGCGTACCACATCCAGTGCCGCTTTTTTACCGGCATCATTTAATTTAAAACCCTTGTATTTCTCATACTGCAATAGCTTTTTACCTTTTAGTTTTTTAAGCATATCTGTAACAGACGCAGCTCTTGTCTGCATTTCGGCAGCCAGTGAATTGGTATTTACAAGGCCGGTTTCCTGTTGAAGATGATAAATACACTTGATGTAGTTCTCTTCGCTTGTAGTAAATCCCATAGTAATGAAAAAATAATTTAGACAAATCTAAAAATTTAATTCCAATTTTCAAAAATTGCTTTGCATGTGAGAATTAAACATTTGGTAAATTGGGATACAAATAAATAACATGAGGAAAAAAATAAGTTCTGGTTCTCCCTGGGAAGACATAGTAGGTTATTCACGTGCAGTAAGGGTTGGAAATATTGTTGAAGTGGCTGGTACCACTGCCATGGATGGCGATATTTTAATAGGGAAAGACGATATGTATGCACAAACTGTTTTTGTATTACAGAAAATTGAAAAAGCCCTGCATGAATCAGGCGCAGCATTAACAGATGTAGTGCGTACAAGAATGTTTGTAACAGATATCAGCAGGTGGGAAGAAGCCGGAAAGGCGCATGGAGAGTTCTTTAAAGATATTAAACCTGTAGCCACGATGGTAGAAGTTTCAAAACTGATAAGTGATGACCTGCTGATAGAGATAGAAGCTACTGCAATCGTTGGCGGTGACTAAATCTTACTATTCTAAGAGAGTATATGTAAATTTTAATTTAATATTGCGGCTCAATAATAGTAAACCCATTATGAATTTTTCTTCTTTTAAAATACCTTATCCTGTTGATGAACAATACAGCAAGCGTATTGCTTATTTTTCGATGGAATTTGCGATCAGTCAGCCATTGAAAATTTACAGCGGAGGATTAGGTTTTTTGAGTGGTTCTCATATGCGTAGCGCATATGAACTGCGCCAAAACCTGGTAGGTATAGGCATTTTATGGAAATACGGTTATTACGACCAGGCCCGCAACCAGGACCAAACCCTGCAGGTACAATGGAACGAGAAGATCTATAATTTCCTGGAAGACACCGGCATTAAATTCCAGATCGATATTCATGAACACCCGGTTTGGGTAAAGGTTTGGTATCTGAATCCTGAAACCTTTAAATCAGCTCCGGTTTTTTTACTCAGCACTGATCTGCCTGAGAACGATTATGTATCACAAACCATTACACACCGGCTGTATGATGCCAATGTAGCTACCAAAGTTGCACAGTTTATTTTACTGGGTGTTGGTGGTGCCAGGTTAATGGATGAATTGAATTTTAATCCCGATCTCTACCATTTAAATGAAGCACATGGTATCAGTTCGGCATTTTACCTGTATAAAAAATATGGTAATCTTGAAGATGTAAGAAAACGACTGGTATTTACAACACATACACCCGAAGAAGCAGGTAACGAAAAGCATGATATGCATTTGTGTGAAAAAATGGGTTATTTCTGTGGCATGAAACTGGAAGATGTTAGACTGCTCACGGGTATGGAAGGAGACCTCTTCAACCATTCCCTGGCAGCACTTCGTTTTGCAAAACTGGCAAATGGTGTTAGCCAGTTACATGGAGAGGTAAGTCGCCAGCTTTGGAAAAAATACGAAGGTATTTGCGAAATTAAAGCCATCCGGTTGTAATACAGCTCGCTGCGCAACTCGGCCTTGGTATCAAACGGGTACACGATGAACAGCGGGCCTTT
>JBJTMN010000196.1:0-8203 GCA_046070545.1 Ferruginibacter sp. | reverse complement strand
CCCATGGGCTGGTTCAGGCTTAAAATTTGATTATGCTTTTGTTGATGCAGCAGGCCAGGTTGATCCAACTCCTGCTACCTACAGGTTAACATGGTCAGGTGGTGGTACCTTGCCAATCACATTATCTAAATTTATTGTTACTAAAAACAATTGCACAGCAACCCTCAACTGGGAAACCTCCTCTGAATTAAACAGCGACAGGTTTGAAATTGAAGTTGCAACCGGCAGTAATCCTGTATACGGACTTGCAAGTACAGTTTATGCATCCGGAAGCAGTACAACAACAAGATCATACCAGTACAGTTATTCAATGCAGGCGGGTGTTGTATATTATTTCCGTCTTAAAATGATCGATAAGAGCGGATCATTCATATACAGTAATATTCAGGTGGCAAGTTGCTCAAAAGGTGGAGTTGGAATAACTATCGGACCAAATCCTACAACTGACATTTTTACCATAAGAGGAATGGAAAGTGGTAAGAACCTGATAGAAGTTTATGCTTCTAACGGTCAGCTGGTTAAATCCAGGGAAAGCAGACAAAACACCGATAATGTTGATATTACATCGATGGCACCTGGTATCTACATGGTTAAAATTACCAGTGAAGCAGGAAATACATTTGTGAGTAAATTGATAAAGTACTAAACGATTTTCGATAACCAAGCACAAGCAAAAGATGACCCCCCGCCTTAACCGGGGGGCTCTTTTATTTAATATGTTCCATTTTTTTTCTGGTCATAAACTGTTGTATTATAATGATTTGAATTCTTTTTTGGAATAATTCAAAAAAATATTTTTTAAATTATTAGGAAATGTGAAAATCATTTCTATATATTTGTGTCCCCTAACAACAGTAATTTTACTGTCTTTCACGTGTTTTCTCCCTTAATTTGACAAGGTTGGTTTTGCATTTTTGCAATACCCGCACATTTTACCAGATGTATTTGTTTGCACCCATGGTTTCATATTGTAAAATTTTACAGTAAAAGATCAGTTGCCAGGCATGATACGAGGTGAAGCTTTAAATTTATCCAGTATTCTTTTATTTTTTGAAAAACAGAAAATCATTTCCTGTAACAAGGAATAATACCTCTGAAAGAAAATAAAATGAATAATAATTCTACCCAACAAAAAGTAAGGGCTTCTCTGAAAAGAGATTCATACTTACCAAAAAAGGCAGCAGCTTTCCTTGCGCTTTTATTGCTGATTTGTGGGCGTAGTATTGCACAGAATACAGACCTGCCCAATCCGGATGCTAATCTTAAAACTGCTCCTGCCGGTTCAATCATCATTGCCATGGACAATACCAACCAGGGAAATGCCGGTATCTTTAATCTGAAAGCATATGGGCTTGTAGTAACATGCATGAATAACTACACCAGGGTGCGATGGGTGATTAAAGCTGGTAAAAACAAAGATGATATTGATATTACAGTTCCCGCTGTCTCTGTCACCAATCCAACTGTAGTTACTGCAACTTCCAAAATAACTTTAACAGCCGGCAGCAATATCGGAAATATAACAAATGTAGTAGGTACGCTGCAGGTTGGTATGAAAGTTACAGCAACAGGCATTCCTGCAGGAACCACCATTCAGTCAATTAACACTACTTCCTCACAGATCATTTTAAGTGCCAATGCAACATCTAATCAAACTAATAAAGATGCGGCTTATGCAATAGATACTTATCCAGTTTCAACTTATAATTTTAAAGCCGGTCCATTCATCATTTTTCCGGCAGATACATTGGGTGTACGGGCTATAATAAACGCATTTAACAATGCCCAGGCTGCTGCAGGCAAGGTAAAAGTGTATGCAACAACCAGTGCAACAACTGTAGATGTGAGATATGACATGTATGGCCTGAAGCCAAAAATTGCCATTGTTGATGATGGCGGCAATGCGCCCATTCATGTTGCATACCTTGCCAACGCATCAGTACCTGTTGCCAATTATAATGTTATACCCAGTGCATCAGGTTTAACGTTGGGCTGTTACACTTTTGCTTCTGAACCGCATAACGGAACACAAGGTGCATTTATAGACAGTATTAAAAGCTATGTGTCATTGGGCGGAAATTTCCTGGCACAATGCCACGCCATAACAACTTACGAAAATTGGGTTAACGGTCATTTCCAGACTACAGCAGGGTTTATTAATACAAACGTAAATATTACCCCGAACATAAATTATCAGAACAACGATCTTTCATTTGCCCAGTTTGAAGGAAATTTTGATGCTAATATCAGTGGGAATACACAAACCTGGGCATTTTTACCCGGCAGCACACCTGCCAATAATTTTTTCCCGGTGATAAGCGGAGCCACTGCGGGCCAGGAAGGACAGTATGGAGCCAGTGTTTCAAAAATGGTAAGCGGAAGAGGGGGATTGGTTTATTTTTTGGGTAATCATGATTTTAACAGTACTTCTGTTATTGAAAGAATAAACGGGCAACGCATGTACCTGAATGCGATGCTTACACCTTCTGCAACCGTGGCATGTCCCACACTTCCTTTACTTCCTGTACAATTAAAATATTTTACTGCACGGAAAATGAGTAACGGACAGGTGCAAATAAACTGGGCAACTTCAATGGAACAAAACGCCCGTGAATTTATTATTGAACGCTCTTCGGATGGTATACATTTTACTACATTAACCAGTGTTGCTGCAAGAGGTAACAGCAGCACAGAGATTACTTACAATGCATATGATGTAAACCCGCTTAAGGGAAGAAATTTTTACAGGATGCAGCAAAAGGATATTGACGGGGCTAAAATTTACAGCAATATTGTAATGATCAACATGAGCATAACCAATGCCAGTGTTGATATTTTCCCGAACCCGGCACATGGTGTTGCCAATGTAAATCTGAACAATTTGCCTTTGAACAATAACAATATTGCAGTTTTTGACTTAACAGGAAAAGCAGTGATTAACCTGTCTGGCATAACAGGTAATACTGTAAAACTGAACATAGCAGCGTTGCAGGCAGGTACCTATTTTGTTAAAGTAAGTACCGAAGACGGGAATATATTTCAGCAAAAAATGACAGTGATCAATTAATCCGGAAACAACAATAACAGCTGGTTGTAAACAGCACTCATGAAAATAACTTTTACCATATTGACGAGCAGGTTGCAAATTGCTGCAATGATATGCTTCTTGCTGATACTGAATATCAGGCAGGCAGGTGCCCAGTCTACTATGGGAAATAGCAATGCAGTATTTGTAAATACAGCAGTTGCAAATCCGGTTGATACAGTTCCTGTTGTTTCAACAGATTCTGCAGTAGTAAATAAATATGCTTCATTGGGCGATTTTGTATGGATAGATAATAATATCAACGGGTTGCAGGATGCCGGAGAACCCGGACTGCCGAATGTGGAAGTGGTTTTGTATGATTCTTTGCTGAATGTACTGGATTCAAAATATACCAACGATTCCGGTTATTACCACTTTAATAAAATTGATATCCCGGCAGCTGGTTCAAAAACATTTATCGTGGGCTTCAATAATATTCCTCCTAACTACGCTTATACCAACCTGGTTACAGACAGCATCATGCAGTATGTAAACAGTAAGTCTGATACCATATCCGGCAGAACCAAGCCATTTGTATTAGCGGCCGGTGAAGAAAGGAAGGATATAGATGGAGGTATTAAAAATGCTCCCGGTGTTGTGCTTCCGCTCATTGTTAACCAGTTCAATGGTAGCTATTCTGATGGTATTATTCAGCTGGGCTGGAGCACCTATTCCGAGATCAACCTGGAACACTTTGATATTGAAAGAAGCACTGATGGTACAAATTTCAGGCAAATCGGCAAGATAAATACTGCCAACGGGCAATTAAACAGCAATGCCAGTTACACTTACCTGGATATTACGGCCCAGCGGGGTACCAACTATTACAGGCTGGCCATGGTTGATAATAACGGCAATTATACCTACAGCAAAACCATCATGGTGAATGTGGATATTAAGGGTATCAGTGTAATGATCGTGTATCCGAATCCATTCAGTAAACGTGTTCAGATACGTGTTAATTCTGATAAGGCTGAAAAAGTTGCCATCAATATCATTAACAGTAACGGAGTTTTAATGAGCAGCCAGGATGCACAAACGCAGGTGGGCGATAACAATATTACTATTAATAAAGTAGATGCATTGCCGGCCGGTATCTATTATATTGAAGTGGTAAGCAGCACCAGGAGCTTAAAAACCAAAGTAATGAAACTTAACTAAAACTAATTCTTGCCTCTAATAATTACCCTGAAACCTTGCCACGGCAAGGTTTTTTATTGATACCGGTCAAGTTCTTCTAAAACTGTTTCATCCGGTATATCAATAGCATACATGCTTTTCAATTTATTAATGATGCCTTCTACCAAAGCATCCGGGCAACTGGCGCCGCTTGTCATTAAAATAGTAACGGGCTTTTTATCTGAAAGGAAATGCTCGGTCAGCTGTTCTTTTTTGCTGTGTATATGATAATGTAATATGGATCCGCCGGGTAATAATTTTTCTTCATTATTGATAAAATAGGTAGGTAGTTTTGCTTCGCACAACTCTACCAGGTGCGTGGTATTACTGCTGTTATATCCGCCAACCACAATTGCCAAATCTGCCTGCTTTTCCAGTAATCCATATACAGCTGATTGATTATCGTTGGTGGCATAACATAAGGTATCCCTGGTGTCAGCAAAACGCTGTTCAATATCTGTATCATCCAGTTGGTAGGTTTTTGCCATCACCTGTTTCAGGTAATCTGATATTTCCTGTGTATCGCTTGCCAGCATCGTTGTTTGATTAACCACCCCAATCCTTTGCAGGTGACTGTTTACATCAAAACCACCGGAAAATTTTCCTTGAAAATCTTCATTAAAAAAACTGCTGTCCTTTTCTCCGCTGATATATTTACCCAGTAAAATGGCATCCTCTATGTCATTCACAATAAGGGTAGGTGTATTGGCAGATGCATGCGAAAAAGTGGCCCTGGTCTCTTCGTGTGTAGGTTTGCCATGTACAACGACCGTGTAATTCTTTTTTGCGATCTGCTCACTGCGGTTCCATACCTTTTCAACAAAAGGGCAGGTTGTATTGTATTTATAGGTCTCAATACCAATAGCGGTGAGCTTATCTTCAATATCCAGCGTGGTGCCAAAGGCAGGTATAATTACCACATCATCTTTGGTTAAGGTTTCAAAAGGGATCACCTGCTTGCCATAAGTGTCCTGTAAAAACTGCACCCCTTTTGCCAGCAGATCAGCATTTACCTGCGGGTTATGGATCATTTCACTCAATAAAAAAATACGTTTGCCGGGATTTTCTTCAATGGTGCGGAATGCAATTTCAATGGCATTCTCTACCCCGTAGCAAAAACCGAAATGCCTGGCCAGGTAGATCTTTAACGGTCCGTAATCGAGCAGGGTAGGCCTGAAATCCTTCTTCATCTTGTCCTGTGCCTTACGCTTGTTCTTGATAGCTGCTATTAAGGGGCTGCGGTATATAATTGGTACATCAAATTTTTTCATACAAATAAATAACAAATGCAAAGGTACATTGTTGATGGTAAAAGCAGCTGTGCAGATTTTCGGGATACTGTGCTTACATTTGAACATAAAATTTAACCTTATCTGCTGATGAATAACGGATATTATAAAAGGGCTGACTGGATTGCAAACACGAATATTTACGAAGTTAATGTGCGCCAATACAGTGCAGAAGGCAGTTTTAATGCCTTTGCAGCTTCATTGCCCCGGCTGAAAGACATGGGTGTGGAAGTACTGTGGTTTATGCCCATTCACCCGATCGGAAAGATGAACCGCAAGGGAAGTTTGGGCAGTTATTATTCCATATCTGATTTTAAGGCAGTAAACCCCGAGTTTGGAACAGCGGCAGATTTTAAAAACCTCGTACAATCTGCTCATGAACAGGGTATGAAAGTGATCATGGACTGGGTCGCCAATCATGCAGCCTGGGATCATGTGTGGACACATGATCATCCGGCATATTTTGTACGGGATGAGGCCGGGAATTTTACAGCACCTTATGACTGGACCGATGTGATACAGATCGATCATAGTTGTGAAGCTGAGCAGGATGCCATGATCGATGCGATGCAATACTGGGTTACCCAATTTGATATTGACGGTTTCCGGGCCGACCTGGCGCATCTTACCCCACTAGCATTCTGGAAGAAGGCAAGAACAGCCATTGAGCCTTTAAAAGCCAATTTATTCTGGCTGGCCGAATCGGAAGAAGTGAATTATCATGAGGTTTTTGATGCCACATTTACCTGGGAATGGATGCACCGTACCGAATGTTTTTATAAAGGAAACTGCAACCTGGGCAGTTTATACGAAGTGCTTGCCAAATATGAAACATCCTTTCCTGAAACTGCACATCGCATGTATTTTACCAGCAACCACGATGAGAATACCTGGAACGGAACCGGTGCAGAAAAATATGGCAACATGCTGCCATGCCTGACTGTGTTCAACTGCACCTGGAACGGCATACCCATGATATACAGCGGGGAAGAAATGCCTAACCCGAAACGCCTCCAGTTTTTTGAGAAAGATGCAATAGAATGGAACGGCAAGTACGGGATGCATGATCTTTATAAGACCTTATTAATGCTGCATAAAAATAACCCGGCCCTGAGATCGGCTGATCCTGCCGTTACTACCTTTCATATCATTACCGAAGGAAGCAAAAATATCATGGCTTTTCTGCGAAAAAATGATGTGAATGAAGTGCTGGTATTTTTGAATTTAAGCCATGAAGCAAGCGGTTTTTCCATCAAAGACCAGTTGATCAATAATACCTATATTAATGTATTTAACAGGTCAGAAACCTGGCTGGCACCGGATACTTTTATTAAAATGCAGCCCTGGGATTATTTGGTTTTTGAAAGAAACAGTAATTAAAAAAGGGGCAACATTTGTTGCCCCTTTTTATCAGGAATGTTTTTTAATTAGCATCCAGCGAGATCGGATATTCATACACTCCATCATAGCCTGGGTAAAACCCGCTGATGGTAATACTCTTATTGGCTCCGATTGCGGTCTTCATTTCATCCACACTTTTTACATCTTTATCATTTACACGCAGAATAATGAAACCATCTTTCATACGTGTCTGGTCGTTCAATGCCCCTTCATTTATTTTTTTAACGATAACGCCACCGGGTACACCATATTCTTTGGCTTTTTTAACATCCAGCGAGGTGAACTCGGCACCCAGGGCTTCCAGCACTGCATCTGCTTTTACAATATCATAATTGCCTACTTTATTCTTCAGGGTTACCAGGGCCGTGTTTTCCTTTCCGTTCCTGATATAGGTTACGGGTAGTTTATCGCCTGGTTTCTGGCGACTGATGATACCCTGCATTTCACCACCATTGGTAATTTCGGTTCCGTTCAGTTTTTTAATGATATCGCCTTTACGCATGCCCGCCTCATAGGCACCGCCATCCTTGGGTACATCTGTAACGTAAATGCCTTCGGCACTTAAAGGGATACCCTGTTTGGTTTTATCATCATCAGTTAAGTCGCTTGCGTTTACATAAGTTACTCCTAAAAATCCTCTTTGTACGGTGCCGAATTTGATGAGGTCATCAATTACTTTTTTTACAATATTAACCGGTATGGCATAAGAATAACCAGAGTAGTAACCGGTAGGGGAGGCAATGGCAGAATTAATGCCGATCAGCCTTCCATCTGTGTTGATAAGCGCTCCGCCGCTATTGCCCATATTTACTGCGGCATCTGTTTGAATAAATGATTCAACGCCCGATTTGGGATCACCATTCTTATCCTTGTTCAATCCCAGCGACCTGGCCTTCGCACTAACGATACCAGCAGTTACGGTTGTTTCCAGATTTAAGGGATAGCCAATTGCCAGTACCCATTGTCCCACTTTTACATCATCTGAATTGCCGTACAATAAGAATGGAAGCCCTGCAGCTTCAACTTTAATTACAGCCAGGTCGTACGAAGGATCGGTACCAATTACTTTTGCCTTGTAGGTTTTTTTGTTATTGAGGGTAACATCTATTTCATCTGCATTTTCTACCACATGGTTATTGGTTACAATGTAACCATCTTCGCTGATGATAACCCCTGAACCGCTGGATGTTAAAAAAGCCAAAGAATATGGTGTACCCGGTGGCGTTATCGTTAAAAAAATAAATGAAGG
>JBJTMN010000195.1:0-3291 GCA_046070545.1 Ferruginibacter sp. | reverse complement strand
TTAAAATAAGCGGCAGTATGGGAAACCCGGCAAGAACATTTAAAGATGCGCTTATTGAATTTCTTACAAAGGCCGGTATCAGCATTCAGCCTTATACACCGGTTTATTTAAAAGCAGATTTTGAGAATAGGAATAGCTTTCAGGCTGAATGCTGATACCGGCCTTTGTAAGAAATTCAACAAGCGCATCTTTAAATGTTCTTACCGGGTTTCCCATACTGCCGCTTATTTTAAATACCCCATTCTGCAAAGGGATGGTACCCTTTGTAAATACCTGCTCTGAAAATGGTGAAGAATAAATTATTGAATTGTCACCACTTCCTTTGGCTCCTGTTGTTACATTGTTTCGCAAATTAATACCCCTTGTCACAGGTACTATCGAGGAAACAGATGTTGGCCAGCCTTCTTTTTCACCTGGTTGCAGGTACAGGTCATACTGGTTTTCATGCCAGTTAAATCCAAAGCAGGCTGCTCCGTAATAATTTCCAATATCCTGCCAGATCCATCCTTCCGGCATAGGTAATAAGCCATAATAAAGATCATCAACATACAGATTTCCTGAAAAGCGTATGAGCTTATTTTTTTTCAAAACAGCTGCTATACCGGCAAACACCGTTGTATCATTTGTACTTTTCCAACGCCAGCTTCCCAAAGTCGGGTCGCCCTGTCCAATTATAAACAGCGAGCCAGCATCAAAACCATTTTCGCCCTGCGGATCGGTTCCTATAAATGTCTTATACCTGAAATCTCTTCCCAAAATTTCAAAAGCACTTGTACTGGTAATCACTTTCAAACAACTCGCAGGAGCCAATCCTACCTGCGAATTTTTGTCAAATACCGGCTTGCCGGTTTTACTGTCAACCACGTACAGGCTTATGATGGCATGTTTGAACTGGCTGTCGGCCTCCATTTTTTTAAAAGCACCGGCCAGTTTTTCTATTTCCTTTTGCCCAAAAGAAAGACTACTTACCAATAAACCAAATCCTAAAAAAAATGTTTTCATGTTAACTTATCTTGCACTAAAATTAATCTTTTTAAAACGATACATGACACAGGCTTCCATCATCACCATTGGCGACGAACTTTTAATAGGACAGGTTATTGATACCAACAGCGCCTGGATGGCGCAGGAACTCAACAAGGCCGGTATACGGGTAGCACGCCGTGTGGCCGTGGGCGATGTTTGGGATGAAATATGGACTGCACTGGATGAAGAACAGAAATATGCTGATATCATACTAATCACAGGAGGACTTGGCCCCACCGCCGATGATATTACCAAACCGCTGCTGTGTAAATATTTTGGAGGAACGCTGGTGGTTGATGAAGGTGCCAAACAAAATGTGCTGGAAATTTTCAACAGGCTCAACCGCCCCATCATTGACCGTAATTTAAAGCAGGCCGAAGTACCGGATGTATGCACTGTGCTGCAGAACAAGAGAGGAACTGCTCCGGGTATGTGGTTCAATAAGGATGGGAAAATTTTTGTGAGCCTGCCCGGTGTACCGCACGAAATGAAAGGGCTGATGGAAGATGATGTGATACCAATGCTGCAAAAACAGTTTCAATTCCCTTCCATCATTCATAAAACGTTATTAACGGCCGGTGTGGGCGAAAGTTTTTTAGCCGAACTGATACAGGATTTTGAAAAGGCATTGCCTGTACATATAAAACTGGCCTACCTGCCTAATTATGGCATGGTTAGATTAAGGCTTACTGCAACTGGCTTTGATGCAGCTGCTACAGCAAAAGATGTTGATGAACAGTTTGAAAAACTGAAATCGTTGGTTGCTGCTTATTTAGTTACCGATGTGGATGAGCCCATGGAAAAAGTAGTGGGCAAATTATTGCTGGCAAACGGCAAAACCATGTGTACGGCCGAAAGCTGCACCGGGGGGTATATTGCACACCTGCTGACAGCCATCCCCGGCTCTTCCGGCTTTTATGATGGAAGCGTGGTAAGTTACAGTTACCAGGCCAAGGAAGATCTTTTGCAGGTTGATAAGACCACGCTGGAAACAAAGGGTGCTGTAAGTGAAGAGATCGTTTTACAAATGGCAAAGGGTGCCCTGCAAAATATAAAATCTGATTATGTGATCGCTGTATCGGGCATTATGGGCCCAGGTGGCGGCATGCCTGATAAACCCACCGGTACGGTTTGGATAGCAGTTGGTAATAAGGACCGTATTGAAGCCAGTAAACTTTACTTTCGCTTCGACAGGATGCGGAATATACAGCTTACTGCCACCAATGCCCTCAATTTGCTGCGTAAATTCATACTGGCCGGATCATAATTGACAGATGCTGCTGATTAAAAGGGAAATAATTACCTTTGGCACTTTAAATGTATTGCCTGCTTTTTTGTTGCCCTTTGTACCGATGTACAAGAGTGCGACGCCACTGATGCTGAACAAAGCATGGATGCCGGTGACACAATAATAAATATTCAATCTATAATATTCAATACAATGAGTTTAGTTGATTTAGTAATGCCGAAACTGGGAGAAAGTATCATGGAAGCCACCATTTTAAAATGGCACAAACAACCCGGAGATACCATTAAACAGGATGAGACCGTACTGGACATTGCCACCGATAAAGTAGACAGTGAAGTTCCCTCTACGGCCGAAGGCGTAATTGAAGAGATCTTATTTAAAGAAAATGATGTAGTGCCCATTGGTACCGTTATTGCCAAAATAAGGGTAGGTGCCAATGCCGCCGTTTCAAACAGTCAGCCTGCACCTGCACCGGCACAACCTGAATATGAAGAGGCCAAAGTAGTTGAAGAAATTCCATATCAACCAGTTGCTTCAGCGCAATCAGATCAATCATCTAAATCTGCGATTCGTTTTTATTCTCCGCTTGTACTAAACATTGCCCAGCAGGAAGGCATCAGCATGGCTGAGCTCGAGAACATTCCCGGCACCGGCCAGGATGGGCGTGTAAGCAAGAAAGATATTTTAGCATATGTATCTAATAAAGCATCCGGAAGTCAACCACAGCCGGCAACTCAACAGGCACAACCTGCTGTTATTGCAGCACCCGAACAACGGTCAAACGCTAACCAGCAGGGCACTGTGGGCGAACAACCCGCCTACCAGCCACCCACTGTTTTCAGTGGCAATGTAGAAGTAATTGAAATGGACCGCATGCGCAAACTGATCGCCGATCATATGGTGAGAAGTAAGCAAACCAGTCCGCATGTAACCAGCTTTACCGAAGCGGATGTAACCAACCTGGGTATTATTAGTATTTACCTGTTCTTTTGGTTGTTAGATCTGGGCCATTGGGA
>JBJTMN010000194.1:0-2038 GCA_046070545.1 Ferruginibacter sp. | reverse complement strand
CAATTATAAACATTAAAACTAAGTTCCCCTTCAGGGGACAGGGGTATGAGTTTTACACTAGCAATAACAGGCCGCCCCAACGTGGGCAAGAGTACATTTTTTAACCGCATGCTTGAGCAGCGCAAAGCGATTGTGGATGACGTGAGCGGTGTAACCCGTGACCGGCAGTATGGCATTGCCGAATGGTCGGGCAAAACATTCAACGTAATTGATACCGGCGGTTTTGTTGCCGGCAGCGATGACGTGTTTGAAAAAGAGATACGCAAACAGGTGGTAATTGCCATTGAAGAAGCGAATGCCATCATTTTTATGGTGGATGCTTCAACAGGCATTACTGAACTGGATAACAGCATGGTCGATCTTTTGCGCAGAAGTAAGAAGCCTGTTTTTTTAGTGGTGAACAAAGTAGATAACCATGAGCGCCTGCTGGAAGCCAGTGAATTTTATGCGCTGGGTTTCGAAAATATTTTCTTTGTTTCTTCCATCAGCGGAAGCGGTACGGGCGAAATACTGGATGCTGTTACTGCACTGATCAGTGAAAAAGATTCAGAGGAAGCTGCAACAGAAACGGAAATGCCCAAGATCTGCATCATTGGCCAGCCCAATGTAGGAAAGTCATCATTGCTGAATGCTTTGATAGGGCAGGAACGCACGATCGTAAGTGATATTGCCGGTACTACCAGGGATACCATTCATACACACTATAATCTTTTCAACAAAGAATTTATGCTGATCGATACCGCGGGTATCAGGCGTAAAACAAAAGTGCATGAAGACCTTGAGTTCTATTCGGTGATACGTGCTATTAAAGCCGTGGATGAATCAGACATCTGTATGCTGATGCTGGATGCCGGCAAGGGAATTACCGCACAGGACCTTTCTATTTTTGCCCTGGCAGTAAAAAAGGGAAAAGGCATTGTGGTACTGGTTAACAAGTGGGACCTGGTTGAAGAAAAGAAGACCAATACCACCAAAGATTATGAAAAGGAACTGAAGAAACGTTTTGCGCCATTTAGTGATGTGCCCATCATTTTTATTTCGGTAACAGAAAAACAACGTATTTTTAAAAGTATTGAAACAGCGCTGGAAGTTTTTGAGAACCGTAAAAGAAGGATACCCACTTCGCAACTGAATGAAGTGATGCAGAAAGTGATAGAAGCCTACAGGCCGCCGGTAGTAAGGGGTAACCAGTTGAAAATAAAATATGTTACGCAGTTGCCAACCTTTACACCCAGCTCTGCATTCTTCTGTAATTACCCGGACGATGTAAAAACGCCTTATAAGAATTACCTGGAGAACCAGTTACGTGAGAACTTTAATTTCAGTGGTGTGCCGGTGAGGTTGTTTTTCAGGAAGAAATAGAAAGTTGAAGGTTTGTGGTTTGTAACAAGTATTATTCCGCAATTTATTAAAACCAAAAAATAAACATATGAAAAAACTATTTGCAATTATTGCCATTACTTCTTTTTTAGCAGCCTGTAATAACAGCGGCGAGCAAAAAGCAACCACCACTGACACTTCAAAAAATGCAGAATCTCCTTTAATGGATGCTGAGAAAACAGCCGACAGCGTTACTAAAAAAATAGAGGATAGTACGCATATGTTTAAAGACAGTTTATAAAAAGTAAATAGTAAAAGAACTAAATAGTAAAAGAAAAATATACTTACCCATTCCCGGCAACGCAGAATGGGTTTTTTGTGCCATTTTTGCCCCTGACTTTATTGCCAGCCTGTTTAGCAATCCCAACATTACTATTAGAAATATATAAATCAGGCTATTGCAGTGTTATCTAAATCCTATATTTTGTGTTCTTTAAACTGATGTGTTCAATTATCCTTCCAAAACTTACCAATCCTATTTCTTAGAATTACCGGTTATGCCGTTGTAAGACGGTTTTGTTGTTTTGCTAATTGCCAATGTTCGTAACTGTATTTTGTTAATACTGTGCGACAGTTATTTTTTATTTATAAATCACAAGCATGAAGAAAATTTACTTACTCTTTATTTCGATTTTAATGGTGTCGATGGTGAACGCAC
>JBJTMN010000193.1:0-3445 GCA_046070545.1 Ferruginibacter sp. | reverse complement strand
ACGTATGATGAGAAATTTAGCCACAGTAGTTTTTGTTATTAAGGTAACATCTCCTCCCCTTCGGAGTAGTTCAGGTCTTTATGAAAAGTTTCTTCGGTAAAATAAAATGCAATGAATGTAATGACCATAACAACCACACCGGTAACAATGCCTGATTTTACTAACGGCCATTCCCAGCTATGCTGGAAAAGATCCAGGAACATCAGGTTGATCAGGGGTAATGCACCTCTTACCATATTGGGAATGGTAGTGGCGGCAGTAGCTCTTAAATTAGTACCAAACTGCTCTGCTCCCATGGTAACAAAAATAGCCCAGTATCCATTGCCAAACCCCATGATAACGCATATGATGTACATGCTTGTATCGGAATTGTTAAACGGACTGAAATACAGTACCAGCGCTAAAACACAAAGTGTGTAAAATACGAGCAGGGCCTTTTTCCTGCTCTTGAAATACTGGCTTACCAGTCCTATTAAAATATCTCCCAGTGCAATGGCAGCATACGCAAACATAATGGAACGGCCCGAATCAATTGTTGTACTTCCAAACATAGCCTTTCCAAACCGGTCGCTTTGATTTATTAAAATGCCCACCACATACCAGGTAGGCAATCCAATCAAAATGGCCAGTATATATTTTTTAAATCTTTTGGCATCATTAAAGAACATCAGGAAGTTGCCCCGCTGTACACCGGCTTCCTTCACCTGTTTAAACATCCCTGATTCTGCTACACTTATCCGTAAGAATAATAAAAGAACACCCAGAGCTCCTCCTATCTTATAACAAAGCCTCCAGTCATTACCCGTCCATTGGTATGTGTAGTAAGCGGCCACCGCTCCAAACAAACCGATACCTGCTACCAGAGAAGTGCCGATCCCCCTTTTATTTTTAGGAAGTAATTCACTCACCAGTGTTATGCCTGCACCTAACTCCCCGGCTAACCCAAGCCCTGCAACAAACCTGCACCAGGCATACTGGTCAACGGTTTGAATAAATCCAGTAATAAAATTTGCGGCCGAATATAAAATGATAGATCCAAATAAAACCGACAACCTTCCTTTCTTATCTCCCAATACACCCCAGATAATTCCGCCCAGGAGTAAACCGCCCATCTGCCAGTTAATTATTTTTGTACTGTCAACCAGCAGGCTGGCATCTGTAGCACCAACGGCCAACACACTTGATTTTTTCACGATGGTGAATAACAGCAGGTCATAAATATCCACAAAGTAGCCCAGTGCAGCTACTACAACAGCAATGTTAAAAATAGAAGCAGGTTTATTTTGTAAGGGTTTCATCGGCCTTTTTCTTTTTGCCAAAAAACAATTTAATAAAAATGGGTGCAGTGGTAACCAATACAATGCCCACCACAATTATTTCCAGGTGCTCCTTCAGGTCAAATCCATAAGATTCCAGTAACCATTTCTGTAAAAAGAAACCACCCAGTATCATGGAAGTAACCCAGGCAATGCACCCAACAATATTATAAAAAGTAAATTTGGCCCTGTTCATTTCCACGATGCCAGCTATCAATGGTGCAAAGGTTCTTACGATAGGTACAAATCTTGCCATTACAATGGCGCCGCCGCCATGCTTTTCATAAAAATCGTGTGCTTCAGTGAGGTAACGTTTTTTAAAGAACCAGCGGTCTTTCCAGCTATACATACCATGGCCAAACCTGCGGCCAAACCAGTAGCCCAATGCATTGCCAATGATCCCTGCAAGGGATATCAATACGATCAGTACGAACAGGTCGAGCCAATAGCTATGATTATTATCAAACCCAAAAAGATGCAGGAACTGGTACCCCAAACCCGGTTCTGTCCTTCCATCCAGTTTTATTTCATGTGCAGATAATCCGGCCACAAATAATAAAGAATCGCCAGGCAGAAAGAATCCGGCGAATAAACCCGTTTCGGCAAATACCACCAGCAGCACAAACCAAAGCCCTCCGTTAAGAATGTACCATTGGGGCTGCAATAAATTTGTCCAGTGAAAATCCAGTAAGATAAAGTCCAGCATCTGTTAATTTAAAAATATGAATATTCCATTTCCCCTGTTCCTTCGTCATGTTGGTGTACACATCACCACAAACTACAAACCATTAACCATGTTCTAATTGGCCCTCCCACTTACTTACTGCTGCAGTAGCCAACGCATTTCCTAACACGTTGGTCATGGTACGGCCCATATCGCAAAACACATCTATCGCCAAAATTAATCCCACACCTTCAGGCGGCAAACCAAACATAGCGCCAGTAGCCAATACCACTACCAGCGATGCCCGGGGCACCCCGGCAATTCCCTTGCTGGTAACCAAAAACACCAGCAGCATAATGATCTGCTGGCTCACATCACCGGTAATAGAGGTAATGTTAAATGCCTGGGCAATGAACATGCTGGCAAATGTCATATACATCATGCTGCCATCTAAATTAAAAGAATAGCCTAATGGAAGCACAAAGCTTACAATCTTGTTATCGCAGCCAAAACGTTCCATCTCTTCTACCAGTTTTGGGTACACAGCCTCACTGCTGGCTGTGCTGAATGCAATGGACATGGGAGATGCGATCCTGCGCAGCAAAACAGGTAAACGTCTTTTTAAGAACAAATAACCAACCAGTAATAATAGTATCCAGAGTATAGCAAGGCCTAAATAAAATTCACCTACATATTTTCCAAAAGTTGCTAAAATGCCTAACCCGTTTTTTGCTATGGCAGCCGCCATGGCACCAAACACCCCCAGTGGTGCCAGGTACATCACATAGCCTACCATTTTCAATACCACATGCGCCAGTGAATCCAGGGCATTTACAATGGGTTCGCCTTTTTTCCCAACAGCTGTTATGGCCACACCAAAGAAAACGGAGAAAACAACCAGTTGCAATATTTCATTGGTAGCCATTGCTTCAATGACACTTTTAGGAACCACATGCTCTACAAATTTCTGCAGAGAAAAACCCTTCGATTTTTCCAGCAGATCGTTTACCGCAGCCATATCGGTATGGGTAATATCAGCGCCAACTCCGGGTTTAAAAATATTCACCAGTATCAAACCCAGCCCCAGCGAAACCAGTGATGCACTAACGAACCAGAGCATGGCTTTGCCGCCAACCCGTCCAACAGTCTTCATATCGCCCAGCCGGGCAATACCCACCACCAGCGTGGCAAAAACAATGGGTGCTATGATCATTTGCACCATGCGCAAAAAAATGGTGGTAAGCAGTTTTAATAAATCAGCTATTTCATCCAATGCTTTTATGGATGCATTTCCATGTGATGGTGCAGATGAAATTTTATCAATTTTTTTATCAACCAAAATGAGGCAGGAACTAAAATAAGTTATACTCCTGCTAAAGACTTTACAGGAAAAGATTCAGTTGGAATTATCATATCGGGCAATTTATCTTTTCAAACTATACATGTAGTAAAAGATTCGGCTGAA
>JBJTMN010000192.1:0-2349 GCA_046070545.1 Ferruginibacter sp. | reverse complement strand
CAATGGCAGCAAAGTTGGTGGAAAATATTTGAATTAACAACGGGAAACCCTTTATTTTTCAATATTTTACCGAAACTTTTGCATTGTGTTGTTTTGAGAAAGAATTATGCAGATACCGTTTTTCAAAAATGATGAGCAAATAAAAATCTTTTGGCAATTTTCTACTACTGGAAAGTCGATTTATTGCTCCGGGAATTATTGTTCATTAAATTCATAACCGATGTCTGTTCGGTAATACATGCCTTCAAAATACAATTGTTCCAGCATGTAATTAGACTGCTCGGCGGCCTCGGCAATATTTTCTCCGAATGACGTAACAGCCAGCACCCGCCCGCCATTGGTAACAATTTCCTCCCCTTCTTTTTTTGTTCCGGAGTGAAATACGATACTATTCTCAAACGGAACTTTATCCAGTCCGCTGATCGGCTTTCCTTTTTCATAATCGCCCGGGTAACCACCGCTTACTGCCACTACGGTTGCAACTGCCCTTTCATCGGTTTCAATTTTTATTGTATGCAGGCGCTTCTCTGCTGTTGCAGTAAGCAATTCTACCAGGTCGTTCTTAATGCGTGGTATCACCGCTTCTGTTTCGGGGTCGCCCATGCGACAATTGTATTCGATCACGTTTGGCTCGCCATTATCATTCATCAGCCCAAAAAAAACAAATCCACGATAATCCAGTTTATCCTTTTTAAATCCGGCGATCGTTGGCTCAATGATCTTTTCCTTTACTTTCAGCAGGAATTCATCCGTTACAAAAGGCAGCGGGCTTACGGCACCCATACCGCCTGTATTGAGCCCTGTATCAGCTTCTCCCACTCTTTTATAATCTTTTGCCTCGGGCAGTAATACATAATTTTCGCCATCGGTTAAAACAAATATGCTTAACTCAATCCCTTTTAAAAACTCTTCTATCACAACTTTTTTGCCTGCTTCCCCAAACTTTGACCGTAACAACATCAGTTCAAATTCGGCCATTGCTTCCAGGTGGCTCTGGCATATCAATACCCCTTTACCGGCAGCCAGTCCATCGGCCTTTAAAACAATAGGAAGTGATTGCTTCTTTATGTATTCAACACCTTCCAGGTATTTATCGGAAGTGAATTCCTGGTAGGCAGCTGTTGGTATGTTATGTCTCTGCATAAATGCCTTTGCATAAGCCTTGCTTCCTTCCAGTTGTGAGGCCTCTTTGGAAGGGCCTATGACCTGTATGTGCGCTAGCCCCTTTTTATTTTTAAAATAATCGTAAATGCCTTTCACCAGCGGTTCTTCGGGACCAACCAGTATCATATCTATATTATGTTCCCTGCAGGCAGCTGCCATGGCATCAAAATCTGAAACAGCTATGGGCAAATTGGTGCCGCATAAGGCAGTACCGGCATTACCAGGCGCTATGAATAACCCCGTACATAACGGGCTTTGAGTAAGCTTCCATGCAAAAGTGTGCTCCCTGCCACCGGAGCCAATCAGAAGTATATTCATCGATAACCTGCGTTTAATGCCTGAACAATTGATTTGCAATTTAAAATTCTGCGGCTTCATTTCACAATATATTTTTTAAACGGGCCCAACATATTTGTTTTTCTTAACCTGCCTTTTAAAAATAGCCGCCCTGATTTTGTTTATACTAATCATAAAATCACTATTTTGGGTAATTAAACCAACTAATTCAGTATTAAAAAACTTCAAACATGAGTGAACAAGCAGTAAAACAAAGCCACCCCAAAGGATTATGGGTTCTATTTGGAACCGAAATGTGGGAGCGTTTTAACTTTTATGGTATGCGTACCATATTAACGCTATTTATAGTGAACGCATTAATGATGAGCAAAGAGCAGTCTTCCATTATTTATGGCGGCTTCCTGGGCTTATGTTATTTAACTCCCATGCTGGGTGGATTTATTGCCGACCGTTTTTTAGGAAACCGCCTCTGTATCATGTTGGGAGGCCTGTTAATGGCTACCGGGCAAATGCTTTTATTTATCAGTGCAACAACTTTTAGTTCGAATCTTGAACTGGCCAGAACATTGCTGTACATAGCATTGGGTATTATCATCCTGGGTAACGGTTTTTTTAAGCCAAATATTTCAAGCATGGTGAGCAACCTGTATCCGAAAGCCGAAAGAAGCAAACTGGATACCGCTTTCACGATTTTTTATATGGGCATTAATATGGGCGCTTTTTTAGGCCAGCTGATCTGCCCTTTGCTTGGGGATGTTGTTGACAAAAGTGGTGTAAGGGATATTTATGCTTTCAAATGGGGCTACCTGGCTGCATCCATGGCCATGCTGATAGGCGTAACCACTTTCTATTTCCTGAAAGACAAATATGTTGTTACCCCTGAAGGAA
>JBJTMN010000191.1:0-2650 GCA_046070545.1 Ferruginibacter sp. | reverse complement strand
ATAACCAATGGCTTCCCTAACGGAACAGGTACAGCAGTAGCTTCTACCAATTTAACTGGTATTAATTTCAGTTCGGCACTTACAGGCCTGGCACCAAGCACTACTTACTATTATCATGCATATGCTACCAATGCCGGAGGAACTACTTACGGAACTCAGGGTTCATTTACCACTGTGGCGCCGGTGTTAACTGCAACAACGCTTACTGCATTTGGAGCAAACTGTATCAATACCACGGCAGGTCCTAATTCATTTACTGTGAATAGTAATGCAGTTACGGTAGCCAATATCAATGTTGGCCCGCTGGCTGGTTATACTTTCTCAACCACATCAGGTGGCACTTACACTGCCTCATTAAGCATTACACATGCAGCCGGTGCATTTACGCAAACTGTGTTTGTAAAGTTCACACCTACTGCAGTGCAAACATATAACGGCAATATACCGGTTAGCGGTGGTGGTGCACCAATCACCATTAATGTAGCAGCAAGTGGCAGTGGTGTTAATACTATAGCAACGGTTGTTACTGGAAACTCAACTGTGCTTAATCCAAATAGTGTAACATTAAATGGTTCTGTTACCGGTATTGGTTGCAGCCCTGTTATTACTTATGGAATTGAATATAGCGGTATCAGCGGCCTGGCAAACGGCCTGGGTACGCAGGTAAGCTCCGGCAATTTAAATGCCGGTAGTTTCTCAGCTACTGTAAATGGTTTGGTACCGGGCGGTAAATATTATTACAAGGCATGGGCAATCAATAATGGCGGCATTGCCTATGGTGCCGAGCAATCGTTCACCATGAGTAATTTACCAGGCGGATTTGTGATCTACAATAATCCGGTACAGCATGGCAGCAACCTGCATTACAGCTACAAAGGCATTAAGCCGGGTCATTACCAGGTACAGATCATTAACAGCCTTGGTCAATCAGTATTGCAGCATGAAATAATCATTGCAGTAGATTTCATTGATGATAATTTTATGGTGCCGTCTACCATTGCACCGGGTTTTTACGGCCTACGTATCACCAGCCCCGATTTCAGGGACGAAAAAGTATTTATGATCAGGTAAGCTGATCAAAGAACGATAATACAGGCAGAGGCTTCCACCAGGGAAGCCTCTGTTTTTTTAAAGAAGTTAATGTCAGATTTTTTTTAAACAGCGACCTATTAAAATGCCATGCTGACAGCAAATACCAATTGGTACTATGTTTGCAGCCTGCCCCTAAAATATCAAACCATGCAAAAAGGAAGTATACGTGTACAAACGGAGAACATTTTCCCCATCATCAAGAAATTCTTATACAGTGAACATGACATTTTTATACGTGAGCTTGTCAGTAATGCAGTAGATGCCAACCAGAAGCTGAAAACACTGTCATCTATCGGTGAAGCGAAGGGTGAGCTGGGTGAACTCAGGATCGATATTAAAATTGACAAAGAAAAGAAGACATTGACCATCTCGGATACCGGTATTGGCATGACAGCCGAAGAAATTGATAAATACCTGAACCAGGTAGCTTTCTGCGGAGCAGAAGAGTTTTTGGAAAAGTACAAGGGGCAGAATGAAGCGAATATCATTGGCCATTTCGGGCTGGGTTTTTACAGCTCATTCATGGTGAGTGATAAGGTAGAGGTAATATCTAAAAGTTTTAAAGAAGGCAGCAAGGCGGTAAGATGGGAATGTGATGGCAGTCCTGAATTTAGTTTGGAAGAAGTTGAAAAAGAGAGCAGGGGCACCGATATTATTTTACACCTGAATGCTGAAAGCCAGGAATTTTTAGATCCTTACAAGGTGAAGGAAATATTGGAAAAGTTCTGTCGCTTTCTGCCGATACCCATTTATTTTCATGATGGTGAAGCGAAGGAAAAAGATAAGGACGGTAAAGAAGAAGCTGAAAAACAGCTTAACAATACAGCACCGGCCTGGACAAAGAAACCATCAGAATTAACTGATGAGGATTACAAGAATTTTTACAAAGAATTATACCCTTTTGGCGAAACACCTTTATTCTGGATACACCTGAATGTTGATTACCCATTCAACCTGACCGGTATTTTATATTTTCCTAAGATCAAGCAGAGTTACGAGATACAGAAAGACAAAATCCAATTATACAGCAACCAGGTTTTTGTAACTGATGAGGTAAAGGATATTGTACCGGAATTCTTAATGCTGATGCATGGTGTGATCGATAGCCCGGATATCCCGCTGAACGTGAGTCGCAGTTATTTGCAGGGCGATCCGAATGTACGTAAGATCAATTCGCATATCACCAAAAAAGTAGCCGATAAACTGGAAGAGATATTTAAGAACGACCGCAAACAGTTTGAGGAGAAGTGGGAGAGCCTGGGCTTGTTTGTGAAGTATGGTATGATGACCGACGATAAGTTCCTGGAAAAGGCAAACAAATTCCATATTCTGCAAGATTGTAAAGAGGATAAATATTATACGCTGGAAGAATACAGGCTGGCAGCAGAAACCCTGCAAAAAAACAAGGATGGTAAACTGGTGATACTGTATACAACCAACCCGGTTCAGCAGGATGCATACATTCAACAAGCTACCGCAAAGGGTTACATGGTTGTGAAGCTGGAAACCATCATCGACAATGGTTTCTTAAACCAGATGGAAATGAAATGGGAGAATG
>JBJTMN010000190.1:0-10358 GCA_046070545.1 Ferruginibacter sp. | reverse complement strand
TACGCCAATGATCGATTTTGCATCAGCCACGCCCGTTTTTAAAGTATATGCGCCGGTACTGGTATTATAATCAAAATCATTTACACCATAAAAACCATCATTAACCAGTCCCCACATAGAACCTACCGGGTCGCCGATCCTTTGAATATAATCGGTTGGCTGGCCAGATACACCCCAGCTGGCTGCAGGATAAAAATAATTCTGGTTAACGCCAAGCTGAAGTATCTTATTCCTGTTGAATGACATGTTGTAATTTACTGTCCAGCTGAAATTATTCTTACGTTTAAGAATGGTCGCATTCAGCTGCAGGTCTATACCCTTATTGGAGGTCTTACCTACATTCTGCAATTGATTGGCATAACCATAAGTAGAAGCCACCGGTACATTCAGTAAAAGATGATCTGAAGTATTATTGTAGTAATCAACACTCAGGTCGATCCTTCTGTTGAACAGGCTGATATCCATCCCAAAATTCCTGTTCACCGTAGATTCCCATACCAGGTCTGAATTAACCAACGCTGTTGAATAATAACCATTAACTGAAGCATTATTCAAGCCATAATAAACATTTCCGTTATTGCTGTAAGTAGTAAGATACAGGTAGTCGCTGATGCGGTTATTACCAATTTTACCCATGCCAAATCTGAATTTAAGTTCGTTAATAAACTTAACGTTCTCCATGAATTTTTCTTTGGAAACCCTCCAGGCTACAGATGCTGCGGGGAAAGTACCCCATTTATGACCGGGGCCGAATTTGGAGGTTCCGTCTTCCCTTACATTTACCGAAAGCAGGTATCTTTCTTTAAATCCATAATTTATCCTTCCAAAAAAAGAAAGACTGGTATATCTTGTTTTACCAAGTCTTGGATAGCCATTGAACGTTGTTCCAAGACCCAGATTTTTAAATGCAGTATTGTAAGAGGTAAAAGTCGGAAACTTCCCGTACAGTTGTGTATGGGTCTCTGTTTTCAGATCATATGTTTCTTCACCTACAAGAATATCGATGTCATGTTTTTTCCTGATTCCCTTTAAAGAGTAGGTAAGTACATTTGAGTTTGTAAATGTTTTGGCCTGAATGGAATCTAACTGCACAATTGGCTTTGCTCCACCCTGGGTAACTGAATAAGGCGCCAATGAATCAGTGAACTGCCTGTCGGTAGTTCTGGAATAGTCGTAACCAAATGTGGTTTTAAAAGTGAGGTTTTTCAGAATCTTATAAGTTGCACTACCATTGATATTAAAAACATTGTTTGTTTTTTTCCTGTATTCCGAATTTGCCAGCAAAATCGGGTTTACCAATATTAAACCATTACCGGCACTTGGATCAGCATAGGGATCCTGGTCTAAGATTGTCTGGTTGCCCGACAGGAAAGGCCTGTATTTAACGGCATTGCGCAGCCTGTTGTATGAAGTTCCCTGGTCAGAAGAAACCCCGGCTCCGAAAACATCGGTGTGGGTATACCTGGCTCCAACGGTAACTTTCAGTTTTTTGGTAACATCATAATCAACCTTTGCATTCAGCAAATGCCTCTTGTAACTGGAGTTTAAAACGATCGCCTTATCATCATTATAGGTATATCCAAAACTATATACCATTTTTTGTGTACCTCCACTTCCTGATAAGCTATGTGTTTGCATAACCCCGGTTCTGCCAAAAACTTCACCCTGCCAGTCTATCGCATCTACATTCTGATAATTTTTAAGTGTATCCCAGGTGGTACCAAAGCGGTTGGCAAATGTTGTGCTATCTACACTGCTGCCTCTTGATCTTTCTGATTGGTAGGTCACAAAATCATACGGACTCATTACTTTTAGCTTTTTTGCCAGGAACTTCATCCCCACATAACCATTGTAACTTAATTTAAGCTTACCCCTTTTGCCTGATTTGGTGGTGATGATAATAACACCATTACCAGCCCTGGCACCATAAATAGCAGTTGCGGCTGCATCTTTTAAAACGTCGATACTTTGTATATTTTGGGGAGAAAGTGCAGACAGGCCGTTCTCTACCTGTACACCATCGACAATATATAAAGGTGAATTATCCTGCGAAATAGAGATACCTCCACGCACCCTGATATTAATCTGTGCATCCGGTGAGCCCTCGGCTGTAGTTGCTGTAACACCAGACAGCCGCCCGTTTAAAGCTTCAGCAGCTGAGTTAATGGGAATATCCTTTAACTCCTTGGCTCCTACCGATGAAACCGATGCCAGTACATCCTTCCGTTTTACTGTTTGATAACCGATCACAACCACATCTTCCTGTGTAACGATATCTTTCTTCAACTGAACAGAAGCTATTTCGTTGCTACTCCCGGAAAGTGTTCTGGAAATAAATCCGACAGAACTGAAAATTATTTCCGAATTGGCCGGAACCTCCAGTGAGAAATTACCATCCTTATCGGTCTGGGTTCCTTTTTTGGCCCCCTTTACCATAATATTTACATTGGCAACGGGGTTTCCGGTTTCATCAATAACCCTGCCCTTAATTACCTTGTTTTGAGCCAGCAAAGTAAATGGTATTAAGAAAAATACAGTTAAAATTGTCAGTAGTTTACTCATATAGCAGTATTTAAAATTCAAAAAATGGTGCAATCTGTTTTTATCTTACTTCAGGTCGAAACTTATTTGTATTTTACAAGAAGTACAGATGTCAATTCTACATAGATAAATTAACAATTAGTTAAACCGGAATTGATTTTTTTACGCAATCGATGCCGATAACGATTGCAACAAAGACCGGAAAAGGAGAATGCGCAAAAAAAATCTGTAGTTTGCATAAAATTTTAAAGGAAAAATTATCACCGCAGGCAACATCAACAGCATAAAATGTACGAAGCCATTACCATAAAGGATATTGCAAAAGCATTGGGTTTATCAACATCTACTGTTTCAAGGGCTCTCCGGGGCAGCCATGAGATCAGCTCTGATACAAAAAAGCTGGTAATAGAATATGCGGAGCAGTTCAACTACAGGCCTAACCCTATTGCGCTCAGTTTAAAGGAGCGCCGCAGCCGTTCCATCGGTGTGGTGGTGTGCGAAATTGCCAACAACTTTTTTTCGCAGGCTATTAACGGTATAGAATCCATCGCTTATAACCGGGGCTATCATGTTATCATTTCTCAAAGCCACGAATCCTATGAAAGAGAAATTGTGAATGTGGAGCACCTTGCATCCAGATCGGTAGATGGTTTATTGGTTTCGCTTTCGGCAGAAACAGATAAGATCGAGCATTTTAAAAAATTACATGACAAAGGTTTTCCCATTGTATTTTTCGACAGGATCACTGATGAGATAGAAACACATAAAGTGGTAGCCGATAATTATACAGGTGCCTATAATGCCACACAGCATTTAATTGAAGCAGGCTATACAAAAATTGCACACCTTACCAGTTCTGCACATTTATCTATTTCTATTGAAAGACTGAATGGATACAAAGCTGCCCTGCATGATAATAATATCCCGTTCAATGAAGCATATATCCGGAACTGCAACCACGGTGGCATGATTTTTAATGAACTGGAAGATGCAGTAAAAAGCCTGGTAACTTTAAAAGATAAACCGGATGCGATCTTCAGTGCCGGGGACAGGCTAACCATAAGCTGCCTGCGGGTATTAAAAACACTTGGCCTGAAAGTGCCTGATGATATTGCGCTGGTTGGTTTTTCAAATTCTTCATTCGGAGAACTGATAACTCCGGGCCTGACCACTGTTAAACAACCCGCTGCTGAAATGGGGCAGGCAGCCACAGAACTGCTTATCAAAATTATTGAAAGCAAAAGGGCCGTTACAGAATTTGAAAAAGTTATTTTACAAACTGAACTCATCGTAAGAGATTCTTCAGCAAAAAAAATCAGCTCCAGGCCAGGAAAAGCAAAAAAAACACTCAGCTGATTTATTAATTGCCAATTACTATTATAATTTTTGCTTTTTGTTGAAAGAAGCAAATAACAGTTTTTCCCACATCAACCGTTTGCAAATATTATTATCAACAAACATGAACACTATCACTTTCAAGAGTGTATGTAAAAAGTTACATTTGGTTAACTAAACGATTGCTGATGCAAATACCCAAGCCCCGCCTGAGTTTCTGGCAAATTATCAATATGAATGTCGGATTCTTCGGCATCCAGTACAGTTTTGGCTTGCAGCAAAGTGCTGTTAATCCCATCTACGATTTTCTGGGTGCCAAACCTGATGAAATCCCCTGGCTAAACCTTGCCGGGCCGCTTACCGGGCTTATCATTCAGCCAATCATTGGTGCATTGAGTGATAAAACATGGAGCCCCCGGTTTGGAAGGCGTAAACCCTTTTTTCTGATAGGCGCCATTATGTGCAGCATCGCCCTTTTTTTATTTCCCTTTAGCTCAACGTTATGGATGGCCGCAGGATTGCTTTGGGTATTGGATGCAGGTAATAATACAGCTATGGAACCATACCGTGCTTTTGTTGCCGATAAACTGGACTCCAGTCAACAGCCAACTGGTTTCCAGGCACAGAGTTTTTTTACTGGTTTCGGCCAAACACTTGCCAATGTATCCTTGTTCATCTTCCCTGCAATCATCATTGGATATACAGGTAAAATCCCCAACTGGGTCTTTGCATCCTTCTTTGTAGGCGCTGTATGTTCCATTGCATCAGTCTGGTGGAGTATGCGTACAACACCGGAAATACCACCAACCGAAGAAGAACTTATTGAAATAAAAAAGAAGAATGAAGGAATGCCGCACCCGTTCCTACAGTTCTTTCTTTCCATTATTACAACGGTAATTTCCTACATCGCCATGGTGATTCTCATCATCCCTGAAATTTTTTCAAAAGGAACGATCAGAAGGATCATGAGATCACTTCACAATAACAAGATCACCAAATCACTGTTTGCTCAGAATATAGAAATATTTGAAGCTATCATTGCTATGCCTAAAGTGCTGTGGCAGCTGGCGTTGGTGTACCTCTTTCAATGGTATGCCTTATTCTGCTACTGGCAAAACAGTTCAAAAAGTATTGCCTTATCCTTATATAGTGCAACTCCTGAAAATAAAGAACTGTACGAAAAAGCAGTAAGCATAACAGGCCTGGTTAACGGCTGGTATAATATCGTTACTTTCCTGGTTGCATTCGGCCTGGTTGGTTTTGCAAAAAAATACAGCCCTAAATGGGTACACTTTTTTTGTTTGCTGATGGCGGGCATTGGCTTTATAGTGTTCCCTTTCATAACACACAAAACATTGCTGTTTGTTGCCATTACCGGTTTTGGTGTGGGCTGGGCCAGTATGATGGGTATACCCTACCTGATGGTGGTAAAAGATATTCCCAAAGAAAGATACGGTGTATATATGGGCGTAATCAATATGATGATCGTTATCCCCATGTTCCTGCAAACCATTTCATTTGGGTTCATCATGAAACATTTTTTAAACAATAACCCGGGCAATGCAGTTTTGCTGGCTGGTGTTTTACTGTTGGTAGCAGCTGCCTGTACTTCTTTAATAAAAACAACAAAAATCACAGATGATATCGTTCTGCCTGCGGGTGGAGGACATTGATAACAGCAGATAAAAATAATTGTATGAACAAGATACTATGTATCGGCGAAGCACTCATAGATATGATATGTACAGATAAAGGAAGCCCATTATCTGACGGGGAAAATTTTTTAAAGAAACCGGGAGGGGCACCAACGAATGTGGCAGCAGCTATTGCTGCCCTGGGCGGAGACGCCTGGCTGGCTGCAAAGGTTGGTGCAGATCCATTTGGTAAACACCTGATTGGTGTAATGCAGGACTTTGGAGTATCTACAAAATTTGTAGCAGAAGATAAAAAGCATTTTACCACTTTTGCATTTGTATCACTTTTAAAGAATGGTGAACGGGATTTTTATTTTAACCGTGGCGCCGATGGCGAGCTAAGCCGGGATGAAGTGGATCATATTGACCTGTCTGAATTCCCGGTTACACATTTCGGATCTGCTACCGCTTTTTTACCGGGTGCCTTACAGATCGCCTATCAAAGTCTTTTGCAAAAAGCACTGCTACATAATTCCTTCATCAGCTTCGACCCCAATTACAGGCACCTGCTGTATAAGGACAGTATACAATCCTTTACTGACCAGTCCTGGAATTTTTTATCTGCCTGTCATTTCTTTAAGGTGAGTGATGAAGAGGCCCTGCTGCTTACGGGCCGCAGTAGTGTAGCAGATGCAGCAGCAGATTTTTTACAGAAAACAAATGCTGTATTTGCGATTACCCTGGGTAAAGATGGAACCATGCTGGGCCTTAACAACACAACAACTATTATTCCCAGCATTCCTGTGCAGGCTGTTGACACAACCGGTGCCGGTGATGCATTTGTGGGCGCCGTGCTTTACCAGCTGAGCAAATACACAAAAGCTGAAATGGAAAATTTACAGATAACCGACTGGCATACAATTATTATCAATGCCAATAAAGCCGGTGCCCGTACCTGCGAATACCTGGGCGCCATGGAAGCTTTTAAACACCTTAATAAAGATATTTTTAACTGAGTAATACAGATGGCTAAGGCAACTACCGGGAAATCAACAGCTACTGCTGCAGAAAAAAATTACAAGAAGAGATTACAGACATCAGCCGATGATATTTTAATGCTGTACAACAGGCTTTATAAAGATCATCCTGATCATGAAACCTGCTACAAGCAATTATTACAAATAACGGAAACTGCTTTTTTAAACAGAACTGAAATTTTGAGGCAGCAGGATCTTAATAAACTAAAGCAGGAGAATGGGCATTGGTTCTTGAGTAATACAATATGTGGCATGAGTTTGTATGTTGACCGCTTTTGCGGCAACTTATCAACCCTGAAAAATAAACTGGATTATTTTAAAGAACTGGGTATTAATTTACTGCACCTGATGCCGGTTTTTGAAAGTCCTGCCGATGAAAGCGATGGTGGTTATGCTGTTTCCAATTTCAGAAAAGTAGATGAACGTTTTGGACACAACGATGACCTGGTTCTGCTGGAACAGCAAATGCAAAAGCAAGGTATGTACCTGATGCTGGACATTGTACTAAACCACACATCACAAAAGCATGAATGGGCTGTTAAGGCAAGAAATGGCGAAAAAAAATACCAGGACTATTTTTATTTTTTTGATGACCGGAATGTGCCCGATGAGCTGGAAAAAACCATGCCCGAGATCTTCCCGGAAAGTTCTCCCGGTAGTTTCACATATGTTCCCGAGTTAAATAAATGGGTAATGTCTGTATTTCACAGTTACCAGTGGGATCTCAATTTCAGGAACCCGGCTGTGTTTAATGAAATGATGGAGAACATCTTTTTCTATGCCAACCTGGGCGTGGATATTTTGCGGATAGATGCCCCGGCCTTTATCTGGAAAGAAAAAGGTACTGCCAGCCAGAACCTGGATGAAGCACATTGCCTGTTGCAACTGATAAAACAATGTGTACAGGTGGCAACACCCGGCATGGCCTTATTGGGCGAAGCCATTGTGGCACCCGTTGAGATCATGAAATATTTTGGTACCGGTGATTTCGTTGCAAGAGAATGTGACCTGGCTTACAACGCAACACAAATGGCAGTACAATGGGATGCACTGGCTACCAGCGATACCAGGATCATGCTGGCTGCACAGGAAAGCCTTTTACAAAAACCTTTTGGTACAACCTGGATAACGTATACCCGTTGCCATGATGATATAGGATTGGGTTATGATGATACTATGATAGCCCGGTCTGGTTATGAGCCTTATCAGCACCGGAAATTCATGCAGAATTATTACTCGGGAAATTTTGAAGGATCTGTAGCCATGGGAGCTTTGTTTTCTGTTAATGATAAAACCGGTGATGCCAGGATAAGTGGCTCGCTGGCATCTTTATGCGGACTTGAATATGCTTTGAAAAATAATAATGCCAACGCATTGGAACTGGCTGTAAAAAAAATAATCCTGATGCAGGCGCAGAGTTTTTTCATTGGAGGTATACCTATGATTTTTTATGGTGATGAACTGGGGTATACCAATGATTACAGTTACCAGGAGGATAACGCAAAAAGTTATGACAACCGCTGGATGCACAGGCCGATTATAGACTCGGTTAAAAACAAGAATGCCATGGCTGCAGGCACAACAGAGAACAGAATCTTTAACTTAACGAAAAAACTGATCAGCATACGCAGTAAAATTCCTGTTGTAGCAGATAAGAAAAATCTTACCTGGATAAATACAGAGAATGATCATGTAGCTGGTTTTTTAAGAGCATGGAATGATGAACGTGTTTACTGCATCTTTAACTTCTGCAAGGAGGAAACAAGCATTAGCTGGTATACTTTTAAGCAGAACAATATGAAACCTGCTGCCCTTTTTGATCATTGGAGTGAAAAAGTCTTCCCGGTTGGCTATGACCATGAGCATCTGATCCTGCAGCCCTACCAGTTCTTAATACTGGAGCCCAGGTAGTTCTATGAACCGTATTTTTTGATCAACGCCAGGAGTACACCATTTGTCCAGCCAAACCCATCCTGGCCCGGATATTCGCCGCCACCTGCTTCCAGTTTTGTATCAACTACATTGTATTTTTCCATTAGTTTTCCGGTGCGGTTAAAAACATCAGTACATAATTGTATCCAACGCCGGGCAATAGTTTCTGCCAGGTGGTTAAGCCCATAATTTTCCAGGCCAGTAATGGTGATCCAATGCAACGGAGCCCACCCATTGGGGGCATCCCATTGTTGTCCGCTTGATTGCAATGAACTTATTAAGCCACCTTCATGTAAAAAGCGTTGCTCAATTACCGCTGCCAGTTTTTTTGCCTGGGCTACTGTTGCAACTTTAAAAAATAAAGGATAGGCAGCTGCCAGGGAAAAAACATTTTTTTGCTTACCGGTGCTGCTGTCAAAATCAAAATAAAATCCTTCAGTTTCATTCCAGCAATATTTTTGAATGGCCGCCTTACGCTTTTCAGCAGCTTCCAGAAATTGATTGCTCTCTGCTTCATTTCCTACATACAAATGCGCTGCAGCTATTTTTTCTTCCAGGTGCAGAAGCAGGCAGTTGAGGTCAACCGGAACTATGTCTGCTGTATTAATGGTTACAAAGGAAGCTTCGTCTTTGAACCAGCGGCGGGAATAATCCCAGCCTGATTCTGCACCGGCCCTCAGGTGCCTGTATATTTCTGCAGGTTCTCTTTTTGAAGCAATCGCCAGTTCAACATCTTCACGGTAAGACTCCGGCCTTGGTGTATCATTCTCATCCCAATACCGGTTCAATATTTCTCCGCCGGGCATGAGCAGGGTATGCTGTAATTTATTATTGCCGGCACTTAATTCTGCTTTGCCTTTCATCCAAAAAGCATATTCTTTTTCCAACATGGGCAGATATATTTTACTCATGCTGCTTCCTTTGATCTCTTCCAGTAAAGAAACCATCAATGAAAAAAAAGGAGGCTGCGATCTGCCTAAAAAATAACTCCTGTTCCCGTTTGGTATATATCCAAACCTATCAATGAAGTGAGCAAAATTGTTCACCATGTTCCCGATCATTTCATTACGGCCGGATACCTGCAGACCCAGCATGGTAAAATAACTATCCCAGTAATATATCTCCCCAAACCGGCCACCTGGTACAATGTAAGGAAATGGCAGTTCTATCAGTGACCCATTTGCCGCTTCGGGTTTACGGGTAAGTACTTCCCAAAGTGATTCAATATTTTCAGTAACAGACTTACCTGGATCGCTGGTATAATCAACTTCACTTTTTTGGGGCAAATCATAGCAATTAAGGATAAACCGGCGAAGATCAAAACCAGCTTCATTTTTCAGCTTATTATATTCTTCTAAGATCTGCCCTTCGGGTATTAATGGAATACAGTCAACAAAAGTCTTTCCATCAGGAAAAATTTTATTCATCTGTACTGCATCAAGCAGTTCATTTTGCATTGTTTGACTATTCATCTCTGTTCAATATAGTTTTCTGACAGTTTTGCTATTCGGTAATACCTTCTTCCGGTTTACCTGATTTTATCTGCAGCCTTTTAAAGAAAAAGAGCAATACAGCCATTATAGAAATGGGTACCAGTGAAAAATAAAAAGCTGTTTGTCCGCCGTAGGCGCCAAAAATATGACCGGTTATTATAGAACCTGTAGTGCCACCTAATGCAGAAAAAACAACGATAAGCCCCGTCATGGAAGCATGTTTATGTTTTGGTAACTGGCTTAAGATAACAGAATTGATTGCCGGGTAAACAGGTGCCAAAAAAAGCCCGATGAGCGGAAAGGCAAAAGCTACGAAAGGTACGTCTGCAATACTGTTTATGGCACCCACTGATAGATTTTTAGTAAGGGGTACTGTGATCAAAACA
>JBJTMN010000189.1:0-6042 GCA_046070545.1 Ferruginibacter sp. | reverse complement strand
AGACAACTGAGTTCATTCAAACAAGTGTTCTCTTACTGGCGCAAAAATTCCCGACATCATCAATAAACCAGCATGTAAAATTTGTAGGATCACTTTACTACCTGTACCGATTTTATCAGCATTATATAGGGTAGTTACAGAAAGAGAACGTAATCAGCTTAGCCTTATGTAGCTTTTTTTATATTGCGTATCATATATATTATAGTACTTTGGTGATATGAATACTATCAGAACTCCGGTTTGTATTGTTGGGGCTGGTCCGGCAGGCACAACGGCATCAATCTTTTTATCTAAATATGGTATTGAACATGTGATGGTAGAAAGAAAGTCGCTTCCCTTTGATAAGGTGTGCGGGGAATCATTTGCCGGAAGGGTGATGAATGTTTTAAATGAAATAGACCCCCAATGGGCAGCAGCTTTATTTCGAAACAAGGCCGTTATTCAATCCCGGGTAATTAATTGTTTCTGGCAGCCTCATAAAAGAAAATTTAAACTGGCATTTCCGCCAGGTTCAAAACCTTTTCTAAAAGCCACCCGCAGCTTTTTTGATCATGCTTTATTGCAAAAAGCAAGGGAGTCGGCCCTGTTAACCTATATTGACAATTGTAACATTACCGAATTCAAAAAACAAACAGACGGTGTAAGGCTTTCTGATTGCAGGAGCGGTATTTGTATTGAAACAAACCTGGTTTTAATGTGCGTAGGAGACAAAACAACCAGCTTACATCATATTTTTCCTGACTACATTATAGATGGCGTAAGATACCTTGCATCCAGGCAATATTTTGAGCAGGTTAGTTACGACGACGATGATAATGCAACGGAACTTTATTTCTACCACAACCCTTTCATTTATTATATCTATACAACCAGGTTACCGAACAACCAGGCGATGGTTGAAATTTTTACTACAAAGAAATATGCTGAAAAGATGAATTTAAATTTAGCGTATAATCTGAAAGACAGTCTGGCTAAAACTGAAAGGCTAAAAAAAAGGGTTGAAAACGCCCGGCCCCTTGGGAAGCCAAAATGAGCTTCGTTGTTGCTGGGTACCAGTCCCCGTAAGTTATCGGATGACCGTTTTTTATTGGCCGGATCATCCATTGGTTCTGTACATATTTTAACAGGAGTAGGCGTTGGTAATGCCATGCGTTCAGGCCAACTGGCTGCTTTTTGGGCAACTGAAAGCCTGAAACAAAAAAACTACTCAGCAGCTTTTCTGAAAAACTACGATGAGGCGGTTCGTAAACGATTTAAGGCAGATTTCAGGTGGAGCCGTTTGGTGAATGCACTAAATCCGCATACCCGGTTTGCCTGGTTCTCGTCAAAAATTGCAGTAATCAGCATTTGGCTACTTACAAAATTTCTATTGATCTCCGGTTTCTTTAAACACAATCAAGGTGAGTGGTAATCTTTTTTACCGGTGCAGCGTTTGCCGTCACAAAAAGCCCCACTGGCGAAAGTGTTCCCTCCACAAACACCCAATCCGAATATAAACTTTGTGGGATCACTTCCCGAAAATAGACGGGACAGGTGATGCCATTTAAAATCTGCCCCCCGACCTGTAACTATTTTATCGGCATAGTACCGGGTTGTTACGGAGAACGAAATCTTTATCAGCCCATCCTGGTATTTTCAGGTACAGTTTTACATGTACAATCAATACAAAGCTGTACCGGAGTTGTGTATATTTGAGCCTTACAGGTAACCCTGGTTTAACCCCAAATTGCATAAATAATGGAAAAGAAAAACTTTAATACTGGTAAAGCGCCACGCATGAGCCAGGTATTTCCACAGGCAGTGATGGCCGATAAATTTATTTTTTTGAGCGGTACGCCAGGCCTGGATATCAATACCGGACAGGTTGTAAGCGACGATTTTGAAGACCAGGCCAGGCAAAGTTTTCAAAACATAAAAAATATTTTAGAAGCAGCGGGGAGTGATATGAGCAAAGTTGTAAAGACTACCGTATTCATGGTAACAGGTAATGACTTTGCAATACTGAATAAGGTTTACAGCGAATTCTTCGGTACCGATTCACCTGCACGCAGTACACCGCAGGTCATGCCTTTTCCGGCCGGCATTTTAATTTCTGTGGAATGCATTGCGCTACTTTAAGTCGTTGAATTTTTTCTTACCAGTTGGTGTCCTCACCAACCGATAGAGCAAGTTTGTAAAAAACAATGATAAGTAAAAAAAGACCTGTTGAGGTTAACAGGTTATTATGATCGTAGCTGATCTTACTTAACCCTAAGAAGAAATAAAATCCTTTAATCTTTTAAAGTCGCGGTTATCACCGGATTGAAACAGGCTTTTGAGGGCATTACCCAAAAACTTAAGAAAGGCATTCACAGCAAACTGTTGCGTGTTGGCATGGTTTTTCATACATCAGATTTTAAGTATCAAAAGTACAAATCCGCTACACATATTGTCAAGCGCAGTTTTGCTTGTTCTTTGGGAAGGTAATTTCCGAACAGGGGGTAGTTATTTTACTGCCTGCCTGCTGAAACTACCGCCAATCCTGCGATTCTTTTTATAGTAACGGATCGGGTAAACATCTGGGTTTTGCCTTAGTTTACCAATAAAACTCTTAATTGCCTGCACCACAATGTGGCCGGATTTTGCCTGGTAGGGGGTTTTGTTCATGGATAAATGTTTAGCGTATTCATTCTTAACGGTGGGAATTTTAAATTATTGCCTGTCATTGGTTAATTTTAGCTGCCATTAAAGCGGCGGATACAAAACAATACCCCTTATTATCATGCAATTAAACCCCGTAGTAGACAGGATCAGCATTTACCCGGTAAAATCACTGGATGGTATCTCTTTGCAAAAAGCGCAGATCGGCAACGGAGGCAGTTTGCTGCACGACAGGGAATACGCCATAATAGATCAGCAGGGGAAATTTGTAAACGGAAAATCCAATGCCCGGGTACACCTGCTGAGATCTGTGGTTGACCTTGAAAACGAAAAGATCGCTTTGAGGCCCGAAGGGGAAGTTGAATGGAACAGCTTTCATTTACAAAACGATCTGCCTGCCATCAACAAATTTCTTTCGGCCTGGTTTAAAATGCCTGTTACCCTTGCCAGGAATACCGAAGGAGAATTCCTGGATGTTCCGGTACAAAGTGGTGTAACGGTATTATCAAATGCCAGTTTACAAACGGTAAGCAACTGGTTTAATGGCATGGATATGGAAGAAACCCGTAAACGCTTCCGGGCAAACATTGAAATTACCGGCGCCCCGGCTTTCTGGGAGGATAAACTTTTCCTGGAAGAAGGAACCGCTATTGAATTTAAAATAGGGAAGGTAACCATCTATGGTATCAGCCCCCGGGCCAGGTGTGTGGTACCAACACGCCATCCGCAAACCGGTAAACTGATCCATGCATTCCCTAAAATATTTGCAAAACAAAGAATGGAACAATTACCCCCATGGTCAACCTTGCAGGATTATGGGCATGCCTATTATTTATCGGTTGATTGTTATATACCACCCACATCATTCGGAAAATGGATCGCTACCGGTGATGAATTAACCATTATCGGAAAGCGTTCATTCTCAGTACTTCCGGCATTGGTTTAACAAATTTTTTTTATTACGTTTTTTTTCTGGCATTGTATTTGGCTTACCTGGGTGAACCAAATTTATTTATATGAAAAAGTTAATGATCAGCATGATGTTAACATGTGCTTCCATGGCATTTGTTCATACATCAAACGCTCAGGTAAAAGTGGGTATAAATATTAATATTGGCGATCAACCGGAATGGGGGCCTGCAGGCTATGATTATGCCGAGTATTATTATATGCCCGATATTGAAACCTATTATTATGTGCCCCGGCACCAGTTTGTTTATTTCTCCGGTAACCGTTGGATATTTTCCAATACTTTACCCCCGGCCTATGCAGGATATAACCTGTACTCCGGTTATAAAGTAGTGTTTAAAACACCTGATGCATACAAACATTTTAACGAGCACCGTGTAAAATATGTGCGGTATAAAAATTATAATAATGAACAGGTGATCATCAAAAACAAACACGATAACGGTAACCATTACGGACAGTATAAAAATGAAGACAGGGGAAGAGGTAACGGCAAAGGAAACGGAAAAGGACATGGTAAAAAAGATGATTAACAGTAAAGAAAACCATAGAGAAGCCACCATAGCGGTGGCTTTTTTATGTTAAAAAATATTTAGCTACTTTCACTGCCCGATACATGGATATACTGTTAGACATACTGAATGAAATGGTAAAGGCGCACCCCAACTCTGTTTTTGTGAACAGCCTGCACCAGCAATACTGCAACCGGGGCGGCTTAAGTAAAAAGCAGCTGGAGGGCCTGCATAGTAAGGCCATGAAAACAGCCGGTATTTCGCAGGGCAAACTGGCTACCCTGGAAGCCATCATTAAAAAGAAACCAACCCGGGAACGTGCGGCTGCTACCATAACAGCACCACTGCCCGTAAAGGATGAAACGGTTGGCAAAAAAATAACTGCTATACTGCAAAAATACCCCCAGCATAAAAGACTGCTTTTTTTTAAGTCGAAATTTGATAACAATGAAAATATTTCTGCCCTGGAAATGGCAGAGATAGATAAGTTTGAAAAGTTGTTACTAAAGTGACAGGCTTATAAAATTACCTGAAAGAGAACTTTGTTTCAAATTGTCTTGTTTTAAAAAAAGATTCAAGCTCAAACCATGTTTCATTGGTTAGTTTGTGGCCGCCGGTATTTATATCTTCAGAGTGCGAAAAAATGCGGCATCCAAAACAAATATCCAGGTAAGATAAAGTATTGTTCTTAAAAATATACACAGCATGATGTGGCTCAAAACAGGACATAGTAACAATATCTCCATCAATCTCCTTCGTTAAAATAACAGCAAGGCTATCAGTTCCTGCACGATCCAGTTTAATTGACTTAATAATTATAGAATAGTTTGGTTTTCCGTTTACGATTATTTCTTTTGTTGTTGAAGGTTTTCCGGGTTTACCTGAAACGAGTAATGTTTCATGTTGCACAATAACAACAGAATCGGCGGCTGATAAAATTGACTGAACATTGTTTACTCCATCCTGCCCAAAAACATCTAAAGAACAAAAAATAAACAGGGCGAATATTAATTTCATAAGCATACGTTCTTACTTCTTCATAAATACCTGCGCTGCGGCGTCGTTCTTTAAAAAGATGATCATGCCTTTGTCTTTCAGGTAAACCATTTTGCGTGATTCTCCCTTAATATTCAATCCATCCTCAACAGCAGATACTGCTGTAAAATTACCGCTGCCTGTTCCTTTTAAAAGCAGTGCCGATGTTGCATCATATACGCCTGTCATCACAGCAGCATCGCCGGAATTACCGCAAACTAAAATATCTTTGATACCGTCGCCATCCATATCATCAACGATCATATCATTAATGGTAGAGAGCTGCGCTTTTTCAGGGAAAGAAATAAAGCGGAATGTATTATTGCCTTCATTCATCAATACACCCGATTCAAAGAAATTGGTTTTAAACACTTCCATATTTGTTTTTTCTGCCGTCGTTAAAATTTCATCCATTGTCTTACCTGAATAATCATGGTAGCGTACAAATTTTTTGCGCATGGAGGGTACCTGGTCTATCAGCTGATCGCGGCTGTAAAGTGGATAGCATTTGCCCCATTGGTAAAAACCAAGTATGGCATCATAACTTCCGTTGTTATCAAAGTCCTTTGCATAAATGGTACAAGGCTCATTGATGTTTCCTTTAATGTTGGAATTTAACCCACGGTTGCCCACCACAAGATCCATGCGGCCGTCTTTATCAATATCTTCTGCCTTCATATTATACCACCAGCCGGTTAAGGCATCCATGCTGATAACGGTATCTTTTTTTGATGGCAAAACAATGTGTACCGCATTTTGTCTTTTTACAAAATGCCCGTTCTCAAAACCAAATACTTCCAAATGCATCCATTCGCCGATGATAGATAATTCATTTTTTCCATCGCCATCCACATCGGCCCAAACAGCCTGGTTAACGATACCCGGG
>JBJTMN010000188.1:0-2551 GCA_046070545.1 Ferruginibacter sp. | reverse complement strand
AAATACTGGTTAGAAAATGTGAAGGACTGGTGTATCAGCAGGCAGCTTTGGTGGGGACACCAGATACCGGCATGGTATGATGCCGAAGGAAAGATGGTAGTTGCAGAAACCGAGCTGGAAGCAAAAGAAATATTCAATATTAAATATTCCATATTAAATCCCGTACTCACCCGGGATGCCGACGTACTCGACACCTGGTTCTCTTCCTGGCTTTGGCCCACACAGGTTTTTAAAGGCATTACCGAGCCCGGCAATGCAGAAGTAAAATATTATTACCCCGGTTCGGTATTGGTAACAGGCCAGGATATTATTTTCTTTTGGGTGGCCCGTATGGTAATGGCCGGTATGGAATATGAAAAGCAGATCCCTTTTAAAGATGTGTATTTCACCGGTATGGTAAGGGACAAACTGGGACGTAAGATGAGTAAGAGCCTGGGCAATAGTCCCGACCTGCTTGACCTGATCGATCGTTACGGTGCAGATGCTGTACGTTTCGGTATTATGGTATCATCACCGGCAGGTAATGACCTGATGTTTGATGAAGCAAGCCTGGAACAGGGAAGAAACTTTAATAACAAGATCTGGAATGCGTTGAAGCTTTTAAAGATGTGGGAAGGAAGGCAGACAACGGATAACGAACAATCCGCAGGAGCCGGTGGCCGGGCAACGGACAACTTTGCTTTAAACTGGTTTGAAAATAAACTCATCAAAGCAAGAACTGAAGTTGATCAGCTGATGAAACAATTCCGACTGAGTGAAGCTTTAAAAACCATATACTCGCTGGTATGGGACGATTTCTGCAGCTGGTACCTGGAGTGGATCAAACCTGGTTTTGAACAACCGATCGATGGGGCGGTCTACCATAAAACGATCAGTTATTTTGAAGACCTGATGCAGCTATTACATCCTTTCATGCCTTTTGTAACAGAAGAAATCTATCATTTGCTGAAAACGCAGACAGATGACCTTTGTGTAAAACAATTTGCAGCAGTACCCGCTGCTGATGAAAAGGTATTGAAAGATGGTGAACTGCTGAAGCAGGTGATCACAACCATCCGCGACGGCAGGAACAAGAACCAGTTAAAACCAAAAGAAGTGATCAGGTTATTTATTGAAACCGGTTCCAGGGAAAGTTACAGCGCCATTGAAAATATCATTTGCAAACAGGTAAATGCGGGAGAACTTGCATACACCCATGAAGCCATTGCCAATACCATTGTGGTAGCGGTTGAAAAAGATAAATTCTATATCAAGACAGATAAGGAACTGGATACAGCCACATTGAAAGACGACCTGTTAAAAGACCTGGAGCATCAGAAAGGGTTTTTGGCGGCTGTAGAAAAAAAATTAAGTAACGAAAAATTTGTACAGAATGCTAAACCTGAAGTGCTGGCGCTTGAGCAAAAGAAAAAAGCCGATGCAGAAGCCAGGATCAGGACCATTGAAGAGAGTCTGTCAACGATCAGTTAAAACTTGAAAAGCATACGATTTGTTGCGTATTTTCGTTCTGTAATAATATTCACAACTATGTCAGGTTTTGTAAAATCTTTGTTTACAGGTTTATGTGTGATGAGCCTTTCAGCAGCATCGGCACAAAAACCAAAGCCGGTTACCGGCAAACCTGTAAACATAAAGCAGGCGGGTTTTCAGAAATACACACCACCCAAACTGACTACCATGCTGGGTATCAGGAGCGGCGACAGTGTTTCTGTTGTAGTAGAAGAAGCACTTCAATTAATCACGCTGCCTTTAAAGATAACTGACGATAAAAAGAATGTTTATACGATCTCCTCTTACCAGGCCCTGTATAAAAGAAGAGGTGTTACCGAATCGGAAGATATGAGCGGAAAAACGGCTCCTGCATATACTACGCATATTGAAAATTTTAAGTCCACTCCCCTTTCGCCTATCTGGATAAAAAGCTTAAGCGAACAATTACGTACCGGGGAAGAGCTTTACTTTTTTGATATTGTAGTAAAAGATGCACAGGGCCGCCTGATGTTTGCACCCGACCTGAGAATTAAAATCAAATAATGTTATCTGTTACTAAAGCAACTGCAGCTGATATTCCACTCATCAGGCAACTAACGTTTGCCATCTGGCCGCAAACCTACAGTCACCTGATCAGCCGGGAACAAATTGATTATATGCTGGAGATGATGTACAGCCCGGCAGTTTTACAAAAGCAGATAGAAGAAGACGGTTGCACATTCATCATTGTTTACGATGACACAGAACCTGTTGCTTTCGCATCATACCATGAAACCGAACCGCAGCTCTGGAAACTTAATAAGATCTATGTACTCTCCGCTCAACAAGGCAAGGGAACCGGAAAATTTATCATCCGGTACATTGCTGATGAAATAAAAGCGAAAGCTGCAAAAGCACTGCAGTTGCAGGTTAACCGGGATAACAAAGCAAAAGATTTTTATGAAAGGCTCGGCTTCAACATAATCAAAACCGCCGATTTTGATATTGGCAATGGCTACTTTATGAACGACTACGTTATGGAACTCTCATTATAACTGAGCTCCTGGCTTTCATTTTTCAT
>JBJTMN010000187.1:0-3217 GCA_046070545.1 Ferruginibacter sp. | reverse complement strand
ACTATCGACCATGTACCATTGACCGCTTCTATCCGTTCCCTGCTGTCATCTTCCAGGTAAAACATATTCAATTCCCTGCCGCCTGCCTGCACTTTATATTCCTTTGGAAAACGGACAGCAGTTTCTTCTACAATACTGTGGGAGAACTGTTCCTTTAATTCTTTTTCAATTACCGGTATGAATGCGCTTTTATAATCTGCATCATCGGGCAGCAGCACCAGTAAACCATATTCGCCAAATAATGTATTTACCAGTTTAAATGTTGCCTGTTCAATCGTTGTTCCTTGCGCATAACAGGCTTTCATAAGGTCAATGATATCTTTGCCATAAGGATGCACTTCGATCTCTCCTGCAAAGGCATCCATCATTTCTATCAATGCCTTATCTACCTTCATCCTGCCCACAGCGCCTGTCTGACTGGTATTCCATTCATGTTTAATGCCATTGATGTGTATGTGCCCCAGTTCAGCCAGGGCGGCATCTTCACTGCCCATATAATATACCGGTACAAAATCATTTTCGGGCATTTCTGCTTTCAGTTTTTCACAAAGCCTGATGGCGTGCAGGATCTTGTAAATAAAATATAAATGCCCGGTAAAGATATTGGGCTGGTGTGCCGTGGTAACGGTAAAGCAGTTGTTGTTTTTTAATTGCCCGATATTAAGCTCCTGTTGCCTGGCAGTGTTTTGCCCGGCATACTGTTTCTGTAAAGTATCAACCAGTAATTTCCGGTCTGTGGGAAATGATCTTCTGTTTTCAATAGCCGCTTTAATTCCATCTGCTGTAACCCGGTGCACAAAAAATGGTTCTAGTTTTTCGCTGCCTTCAAGATAATCGAGAATGATCCTTGAAAAATGACCGGTATCCCTGTATGTTAAGGAAGTAGATGTAGAGTCCATTAATGATATTTGCCTTAAGGTTTCTTTCAGTTACAAACATACATTAATCCTCAAAATTAAAAGGGTTCAATATGGCTTATTTTGTTAAATAAACCAGTATATGACAAACACCCTTTTTTATGACAACTGTCATAGGTTTTTGGTTGTATTTCTCAGCTATTTTTTCATCTTTTACATGTTAATACTATTACCTGATATTCCAAATTTTAACTTATGAAAAATAGCATCGTAAAATTCATCATTCTACTCTCAGTTGTGATCACAGCGTTTGTATTTTTTATTTCCTGCAACAATAATGATACCGGTAAAACAACCGGTAAGCCTGCAGACAAAGCCATGATCGAAAGAGGGAAATACCTGGCAAACAATGTGTGTGGCTGTATTGACTGCCACAGCCAACGTGACTACAACAAATTTTCAGGACTGATCGTTCCGGGAACTGAAGGTATGGGTGGCGAGGTCTTTAATGAGATTTATTCAATACCCGGAGTTGTATTTGCCCGGAACATAACACCCGATACTACCCATGGTATTGGTAAATGGACAGATGAAGAAATTGCAAGGGCCATTACCAGGGGTATCAACAGGAAGGGCGATACCTTGTATACCATCATGCCTTACCGTCATTATAATCAAATGAGCAAGGATGATATTTACAGTATCATTGCTTACCTGCATACGCTTAAACCAAACAGTAACAAGGTTACTGACCGCTTACTGACCATACCGATGAACACAGTATACCCTGAATTAAAAAGCGCGTCACTGGAAAAGAATGAGAATCCGGATACCTCAAACCTGATCGGTTACGGGGCTTATATCGTAAACAGTGCAGCTTGTATTGATTGTCATACTCCCATGGAAAACGGCAAATATGTAATGTCAAAAGCATTTTCTGGGGGCTTCACCTTTAACATGGGTTCGTTTAAAGCCAGTTCAGGAAATATCACACCCGATAGTACAACCGGTATTGGTAAATGGACCGAAGAGATGTTCTTAGAGAAATTCAAGACCTGCCGCGATCCAGCAAAATATACCAGCAATCCTGGCAAAAATAATTCCATCATGCCCTGGTCGCTTTTTTCAAATATGGCCGATCATGATATTAAAGCGATTTATGCTTACCTGCGTACAGTTACCCCGGTAAAAAACCTGGTGGAGAAATATCCCAAATGATCCTGATAAACCGCCGGAAGGATAGCCTCCCTTGCAAAAGGGGGGCATTTTTATCAGACCACTTCTCCTTCAATATCGTAATCGTATGCTTTGGTAATTTTTACATTCACAAATTCACCGATCGTTAATTTCTTTTTTGATTGAATGATCACTTCATTATCTACTTCTACGCTATCGAACTCGGTGCGGCCTAAATATCGGCCTGCTTCTTTTTTATCGATCAGTACTTTAAAGGTCTTTCCAACTTTTTCCTGGTTCTTCTCCAGGCTTATCTCCTGCTGCACTTCCATGATCTCCTGTGCACGTTCTTCTTTTTCCTCTGCAGGAATATTATCGATCATATCATGTGCACTGGTTCCTTCTTCGTGGCTGTATGTAAAGATACCCACCCTGTCGAAACGCATTTTCTGTAAAAATGTTTTCAGTTCTTCCACATCATCACGGGTTTCGCCGGGGAAGCCTGCAATCAATGTGGTACGCAGGCAAATATCCGGCATACGGTTCCTGATCTCTCCTACCAGGTCTTCCATTTCTTCCCGGGTTATCTGGCGCTTCATTAAATTGAGCATATTGTTGGCAGCGTGCTGCAAAGGCATATCCAGGTAATTGCAAATGTTGTCCCGTTCTTTAATGGCATCAATGATTTCAAGCGGGAATTTAGACGGGTATGCATAATGCAGACGTATCCACTCCAGTCCTTTTACATCTGCAAGCGCATGTAAGAGTTTTGGCAGTTCTCTTTTTTTATAAATGTCCAATCCATAGTAAGTAAGTTCCTGGGCGATCAGCATTACTTCTTTTACGCCGCGGTCAACCAGGCGTTTGGCTTCATCCACCAATGATTCTATCGGCCGGCTAACATGTTGCCCACGCATCAGCGGAATGGCGCAAAAGGAACAGGTCCGGTTGCAGCCCTCACTTATCTTTATGTAGGCATAATGTTGCGGCGTATACAACAACCTTTCTCCCATCAGGTCATTCTTATAGTCTGCATCAAATGTTTTAAGGATATTGGGCAATTCCATCGTACCGAAATAAGCATCCACCTCAGGGATCTCCTCTTCCAGGTTATTTTTATAACGTTCGCTGAGGCAGCCGGTAACATATACTTTATCCAGTTTACCACGGCGCTTTAACTCAAC
>JBJTMN010000186.1:0-2559 GCA_046070545.1 Ferruginibacter sp. | reverse complement strand
CAATTGCCTCCTGCAAGGCTTTGCAAAGTACCGGCAGATTCACCACTGGGATCCGTATTTTTTGTGCAGGCTGTAAAAAAAAGACTTGATAAGCAAAGTACTAATCCCAGATAACTTAATTTCATAAACCGGTATAATTTGTTGGCTTAAAGATATGCATTTTATGAAACCTGCGACTCATCATTCACCAATGCATCTGTTTCCACTACATGATGCATTTCTTTGGAATTGTGCTGCTTAAAAAAGCGTTTTTGAAAAACCAGGATGCTGAGAACCCCGCCTGTAATGGAAGCGTCAGCAATATTGAAGATGGGATTGAAGAATACGAATTTATCGCCGCCAAAGACAGGAACCCATTTTGGCCATGTTGTATCTATTATAGGAAAATGCAACATGTCTACCACATTACCATGTAAAAAAGAGGCATAGCCTTGTGAAGAGAATTTAGCCAGTCCCTGGTAGCCTACATAATCTTTTATAACAGGGTCTACTGTCATTCCTTTATCAAATATCAACCCGTAAAAAGCCGAATCTATCAGGTTGCCCAAAGCACCGGCATATACCAGTGCAGCACAAAAAATAAATCCCTTATGCTGCTTTTCCTTAATGATTTTTCCAAGGTACCAGGTTCCGAATACCACGGCCAGCATCCTGAAGATAGTGAGGGCCATTTTGCCCCAGTTACCGCCAAATTTCCAGCCATAGGCCATACCCGGGTTCTCTACAAAATAAAGCTGAAAGCCGCTGCCAATGACCTGTTGCGAGGTATTAAGCTGGTAATGCGTTTTGATCCAGATCTTCAGGGCCTGGTCGGCAATTATTATCAATAAGATAATGAATGTTACGTGTCTTGCTTTCATAATAAGTTGCAAAGATAAGCGTTTCGCTTTTTGACTTTGACTTTTGACTTTATTCTACCTATTCTTCAAAATACACCCTTTTCACTCTTTGAGAAATACCCGTTAAAATTTCATAAGGAATACTTTGTGCCAAAGCTGCCAGTTCACTTACAGGCAGGGCTGCACCAAAAACGATCACTTCGTCGCCTTCCTGTGCATCTATCCCTGTTATATCAAGCATGGTCATATCCATACATACATTACCAATAACCGGGGCAGGTTTTCCGTTTACCAGCATGCTTCCAATACCATTACTTAACAAGCGTGGGTATCCATCGGCATAGCCAATTCTTACGGTGGCAATTTCAGAATCTTTTGTTGCAAGGCCTTTGCGGCTGTAGCCTATACTTTCTCCTGCCCTGATTTTTTTTATCTGGGAGATGGTGGTCTTTAAAGTAGTTACATTCTTTAATTGTTGCTGAATATCGGGGTCCGCATCAACGCCATACAAACCAATACCCAGCCTGATCATATCGAACTGCAAATCCTGGTGCCGGTGTATGGCAGCTGTGTTGGCAATATGCCTCAAAAAACTGTAGCCTGTTATCGTTTGTATCTGTTCACATCCACTTAAAAAAGACCTGGCCTGTGCCTTGGTAAATTCATCATGCAGGGCTGAGTCACTGGCAGCCAGGTGAGAGAAAACCGATTGTATTTTAAAAACTGAAGTGGATTTTAACCGGCTGCATAAATCTGAAATATCGTTTGGCTCAAAACCCAAACGATGCATGCCCGTATCCAGTTTAATATGCACCGGGTAATCATTGATGCCATTGCGCATTAAGTAATCTTCAAAAGTGGATAAAATGCCAAATGAAAAAAGTTCAGGCTCCAGGTTATGTTGTACCAGCAGATCATAGGTTACTTCTTCGGCATTCATTACCATGATAGGTAAAGTGATACCGGCTTTTCGTAATTCTACTCCCTCATCGGCATAGGCAACCGCCAGGTAATCTACATGATGAAACTGCAGCAGGTTGGCAATTTCAAAGCCTCCACTGCCATAGCTGAAAGCCTTTACCATGGCCATTAATTTAACGCCCGGCTTCAGCAGGCGCTGGTAGGTATTTAAGTTATGGGTGATTGCATTCAGGTTTATTTCCAGTACCGTCTGGTGTACTTTTTCTTCCAGCAAATGACTGATCTGTTCAAATTCAAAAAGCCGGGCTCCTTTCAACAAAATACTTTCGTTGTAAAAATGTAATGCCGGAAATTTTTGAATGAACTCCGCTGTTGAATTGAAGAAAGCAGTTTCTGTTATTCCACTAAATTCATCGCTGTGTTTTGAGATCTCTGAGCCGATACCAACCAACCGGTTGATATTTTTTTGCCGCAGGATACCAGCAACTTCATTATACAACTGTTTGTTGGTTTTTCCGCTTTGCAGAATATCACTGATAATAACAGTACGTTGGGGATGTTGCTGCTGTTGCTGTAAAAAATCCAGTGCTATGGATAAAGAGGTAATGTCCGCACTGTAACTGTCGTTTATAACAGAACAATTATTGATCCCTTGTTTCAGTTCAAGCCGCATTTCTACCGGCTTTAATTGCAGCATTCGTTCCTGTATCAATTCATCAGCAGTGTTCAAAAGCAACAATACACACCAGCAGGTTATAGCATTTTTTATGGCCGCATCATTGGTAAAAGGAATAGAGAT
>JBJTMN010000185.1:0-2091 GCA_046070545.1 Ferruginibacter sp. | reverse complement strand
GTTTTGCAGCTTGTAAGCGACCTTGATTTGTGTTGTATAATATCCGTCCTTGTCTTTGGCATCACCCCGCTTAAGTGTGGGATTTTTAGGATAAGGTCCTTCTCCGCGATAGGTAAATTTGGAAGTATTCGGATTTTTGGCATCCAGCAATGTTTTATCGGGGTAATAGGTAGATACATCATCCAGGTAATCTGTTCCGGAAGGGCGGTAGCAAAATTCGCCCATCAGCATTATCTTTTTGTTGATCACATATTTTACACCAATCGCCATTGGATATTCAACCGCCATGGTACTATACAATCCCGGGTAACCTGCAAGGCCCTGGCCTTCGGTACCCAGTTCACGCAGTTTGTGCGTACCACCAGAACCATAATATGCACGTGGATTAAAATGAAAAAAACCGATCCCTGCAAACAGGTAAGGACTAAACCGGTGTTTATCCATATTCATAACGGTATATTCTGCACCTAAAGACAATTCAAGGATATTCGACCTGAAACTTAGGTTTCTTTCCGGATGGGCTCCGCCAGATTTGCTATCGTAGCCCTGTACATTATGAAAACCAATATCAAACCTAGCATTCAGATGTGAAATGATGGAGTAGCTTAAACCTGCATTTATTGAATAACTTGACTGCTGAAATGCGGTACTGCTTTTGATGAGATCGCCCACATAACTGGCTATTCCAATTCCGCCTGTAATACTTAGTCCCGATGATCTTGTATCGGATCCTGAGGTCTTTTTACTTTCCTGCTTTGGAGTTGTTTTAGAAGCAACTGAGGGTGTTCCGGCAGGAGGTAATTGCTGGGCTATGGAATTAGATGCAATTATCATTGCCAGGGATAATATAATCAACCTGGTTATTCTCATAAATTGTAGTTATTTGGTATTATTAAGTAAAACTAAAAATAATCAGTAATACTGATATTTTGAAATTAAATAAATTTTACTTTTTACCAGCCTTAAGCTTATTGAAATACGTAAGCAAAAGCATAACTATATAGCCATATCAGGAAACGGGTATACCAAACGGATAAAATTATAGAAGGGCAAATAATTTGTATAAATGAGCAATTCTCAATTACATCAGCTGATACCCCGGAAGTTAAAGACGGTGTAAGGGAAGTACTAAAAGTTATAAGCAACTTTAACCTGCATGGTTAAATAGCCATCCTTATCCTTGGGATTACCACGTGGTAGAGAAAGGTTTTTTGGATAAGCTCCCTGTCCAACTTCATTACCACGCCAGGTGAAAGTAGCTGTAAGTGGATTCCTGGCATCCAGTAATGTCTTGTCCGGGTAACTGTTCAGGCTTACATCATCCAGGTAATCGGTACCGGTAACGCGGTAATTTAATTCAAACTGAAGGGTAAGGTTTGTATTGAGCGGGTATTTTGCACCAATGCCCATTGGGAATTCAACGGCAGATTTTTTGTAGATCTTCCTGTCGGGATAAGCAGCCAGTCCCTGGCCTTCGGTTCCCAGTTCACGCAGGAATTGTTTATTGCCTGATGCATCTGTTGTGTAAGGATTAAAGAACATCACCCCCACACCAGCTGAAATATAAGGAGTAACCATATACCTGTCCAGGTCAAGAATAGAATATTCAGCTGCCAAGGAAAGATCAACTACGGTTGATTTGAAACTGAGGTTCCGGGCTTTATACTGGGCCCCTGAATTCTTTTTATCTGAAGCCTGTAGTTGCTGAATCCCGATATCAAACCTTCCTCTCAGCTTTTTTATGAAAGCATAAGAAGCACCTGCACTGAATGAATAACTTAACTGCTTGAACATATTGGCATTACCCTGCATCAGGTCGCCATGATAAGCAGCCGTTCCTGCACCCAGGTGTATACTGAATTTAGATCCTGCAGGACCATCAACACCTTCTGGAGATTTTTGTGCATTGGAATGAAATGCAGTCATCAAAACGGTGGCTAACAGGTAGAATTTAAGGATTTTCATAAACGGTTATTTAATTATGGTATTTAAAGAAATTCTGAAATGCAGAAAGTTATAACAGCGACTCAGGCAAAGTTATTGCATTTGCAGATAAATAACCGCAATTACCATGCCTTAACCTTTTAATAA
>JBJTMN010000184.1:0-7396 GCA_046070545.1 Ferruginibacter sp. | reverse complement strand
CCTTCAAACTTTTATACCTGCAATTTTGGCTTTTTCTGTAAAAAAGAATTACAGTTTGAGAAAGCAACAAAAATTCCGTTAAGTTTCAGGCTGGGATCGTTGCAATACAATAATTACCTGGAGGGGAAACCCAATGCCGGTATTCTACCTTCGTACTGATCAATGAAAAACGGCAACTTTACAATTGCCGTTTTGCTGTATCAATACATATTTTTTACACAGCCACCTTTTGCTCACTCAATACTTTCTTTATCACATGCACCAGCTGATCGCATTTGGTTTTTAATTGCTCATCGGTCCACGCTAAGCTTATTGCGGTGGAGATGCAGCGGCTCATAATGGCATCGCTGGCGCTGAAATCTTTGGTGGCATGATGTATTACTGCAGCTTTCAGATCGGGGTGCAGGTTGTTTAATGTTACTGCATTTTTCAGGTGATCCCATTTGCTGATATAATGCCAGTTGTTTACGAACCAGTAAAAATTACCGGCTAAAATATTCTGTGCTTTTAATTCGTCAACCACAGCTTTGGTAGTTTCTTCAGTTGGCAGGAACCAGCTCAGGAATGTACAGCTGTCCCCGCTTTCGTCTGGTATTCTTCTGAAACTTACTTCAGGAATTTGTGACAAGGCATTTTTCAATGCTGTGTGATTTTTTTTCTGAATGGCTAAGAATGTATCCAGCTTTTTTATTTGTGCCAAACCTACAGCAGCATGCAATTCGCTGATGCGGAAATTGTAGCCGATGAAAGGATGCAGATCGGCCCCGCGGTCAACTCCTTTGTGGTCATGACCATGATCGGTATATCCATCGCTGGCAATATATACATCTTCCCGGTTGGTCATCACCACGCCACCTTCGGCACAGGTAATGGTTTTTACAAAATCAAAACTAAAGGTTCCGGCATCGCCGATGGTACCCAGTTTTTTTCCTTTGTAGGTACCTCCAATACTCTGGCAGGCATCTTCCAGTAAAATTAAATGGTGTTCTTTACAAATGGCCTGCAATGCATCCAGGTCGGCCATGCTGCCGCACATATGTACGGGCATAATGCATTTTGTTTTGGAAGTGATGGCATTGCGAACAGCTTCAGGATCCAATGTTAATGTATCATCCACATCTACAAAAACGGGGATGGCACCCACGCTTAACACGGCTTCAAAACTGGCAACAAAAGTAAAAGAAGGGAGAATTACTTCATCGCCATAGCCAATGCCCAGTGCGCTCATGGCAGTAGTTAATGCCGCCGTACCGCTGCTTAACAACTGTGCATGTTTGCAGCCAAAGGTTTCACATATGGCTTCTTCCAGTTCTTTGGCTTTCCATATTCCCTTGCGTGGGCCATCAAAGCCGTAGCGCATAAGAATACCTGTTTCCAGCACATCGTTTACTTCTTTTATTTCTTCTTTTCCAAAATGTTCAAAACCGGGCATAAAAATTAATTGATAATTAATAAATAGATAATTGATAATGCCTTTAACTCAGGCTATCAGTTATATTACAAAGGTATAAAAAAATGACGGGTGAGTCAAAGACTCAAAATCAGCAGATCCCCGCCGAAGACGGAGATCAGGGAGCATTATTTGATCTCTGGTGTTTTTGCAGGCTCTTTAAAATAGTTCAACCGCAAAGTATCACTCCATCCGTTCGGATTTTTTTCAAAACTTTTACTGCTGAAAAAGATCATACCCTGCACGTTGGGTGTTTTGCGCAAGGCCTCGATCTGCCTTGGCAGCTGCGTAACATCTTTCCAGTAAGCATTAGAGCCCCCTCTATACATACCCAAACCTATGTAGCAATTCTTACCATAAGTGTGCGAACTCCACCAGTCTAATATGGTTTGATAGGGCGCATTCTTTTGCTCAAACTCCCAGTATATCTGTGGTGCCACATAGTCTATCCAGCTGTTCTTTAACCACAGTAAAATATCGGCATACAGGTCATCATAATTTGTCTGGCCGGCCTTTGTTCTGCTTCCATTAACTGAATCCTGGGCAAAATTGCGCCACACCCCAAAGGGTGAAATACCGAACTGGCATTTGGGGTTTTCTTTTTTAATTACTTTAGATAAGGATAAAATGATGGAATCTACATTACTCCTGCGCCAGTCATCCTTGTTCATGCCGTTACCATATTTACTGAAACTGGCTTCATCCGGAAATTCTTTACCGGCAATACGGTACGGATAAAAATAATCGTCAAAATGTATGGCATCAACGGCATACCTGCTCACCACATCTTTTACCACATTGGATACATATTGCTGCGCTTCCTTAACACCGGGATCAAAATATTTTTTATCGCCGTAGGTTAAAAACCATTCGGGATGAACCCTGGTAATATGGGTTGCTGCTATGGATGACTTGTTGATATTGAAGACCGCCCGATACGGATTCATCCAGGCATGGAACTCCATACCCCGCTTATGAGTTTCTGTGATCATGAATTCCAGCGGATCATAATAAGGTACAGGGGGCTTGCCCTGTGTACCTGTAAGGAATTCGCTCCAGGGTTCGTACTGCGACGGATAGAAAGCATCGGTAGCAGGGCGGATCTGCACGATCAATGCATTCATGCCATTGCGCTGGTGCATATCCAGCAACCTGGTGAATTCTACTTTCTGAGAATCGGAATTAAGATTTTTATTGGATGGCCAGTCAATATTATCAACCGTGGCAACCCAAACGCCACGGAATTCGGGTCTTGCCTGGGCAGAAGAGCCAACAGGCAACAGGCAATACGCAATGAGCAATAAAGAAGAGAAAAATTTCATGAATTGGTTTTATTATTTTGATTCCCGGATCTTATCTAAGAGTTTATTTAAGGTTTTTGCTTCCACATCGGTCAGGTTACCCAAAATGGCGTCCATATCTTTTTCGTACAGGTCAATTTTTTCCAGCAGGGTCTTTCCTTTGGGGCTGATGCTTACATCTACCAGGCGTTTATCATTTTTGCAAACCGTTTTTTTTGCCAGGCCTTTTAAAACAAGCCTGTCAACAATGCGGCTGGTGTCGCTCATTTTATCAAGCATACGCTCACGTATCTGTAAGGTAGAGATTGGTTTGCCCGCACCTCTTAAAATACGGAGGATATTATACTGCTGGCCGGTTATATCTTCCTTATCAAAAACTTTTTTCATCCGCTCATTCAGCCAGTTGTAGGTATAAATAAGGTTGATGATGCTCTTCTGATATTCGTTGCGGAATGTCGTTTGGCTGATGTCTTGTTCAATGCCCATATGTACAAATTATGCGGTTAATCTTTTTCTGTGATTGAATTGCTGATCTCAGGTGTTTTATTGAATTCGTTTATATAGATCTTCACCATAATTAGAAAATAACTGATCAGCAAAGGTCCGAAAATAAGCCCCATAAAACCAAAAAGGTTGAGGCCAACAATAACCCCCAGCACGGTAATAACGGGATGCACATCGCCCATATACTTCATCAGTTTTAAACGGGCTATATAATCAACATTGCCGGTAACAACAATACTGTAAATAGTTAATCCTATTGCGGGCAGGTTGCTGCCATGTATAAATAAATATCCGACCAACGGAACCCAAATGATCATAGTGCCCACCAGCGGAAAAAAAGCAAACACACCGGTAACAAAACCCCAGAGCCCCCAGTCCTCTACACCAAATATCCAATAACCCAATGCTGCAAATGCACCCTGCACAACACAAATAATTGGTATGCCCAATGCATTTGCCCGGATCATCATTTTGGTTTCGCCGGCAAGCAGGTTAACATTTTCGTGCTTCAGCGGAATGATCTTTCCCAGGTATTTTTCCATTTCCTTTCCATGTATCAGTAAATAATACAACAAAAAGAACATCATGATGAGGTTGGTTAATAACATCATGGTGCTGTTGATGATACGGGGTATGTATGCAGAAACTTTCTGCGCAATGGTTTTAGCACTTTCGGCAGATAAGAGTGTATAGCCGGTTTTTTGGTAAACCTTATCTGATACCGATTGAATGCCCTGTATTACCTGCTCCTGGTTCTGGGCCAGGGTACTTATTTTTGGAGAAGCCAGTGTTATGCTTATATAAACCGGGCATGCTATAATTACCAGGTAACAAAATATAAATAACAAGGCTGTCCAGCCCTTTTTCCATTTTCTTTTAAAAATGAGCTGAAAAAATAAGCTACGGCTTAAAATATACAAGGTGATACCACCCAACAGGCCGGGTATAAAAACGGTAAGCTGGCTGATAAGTAATACTGCTATCAACAGGATCAGCAGCAGTATCAGGATCTGCCTGAGGCGTTCATTAAAACCTGGCTGGTTCATAAACTGATTTTATAAATGAGAGTTGGTATACACAATTACTCCTTCCAAACAGATACACCTTCACTGCAATTGGCACAAATATCAATATTTTTTCTGCTTTTCATCAGTTCATTCCTGAACTGTTTGTAATTATCGTTGTGCCATATCTCTTTAAACGATTGTGTTTGTAAATTGCCCAGCTGGTGTGTGGCATCTTTGTCAAAGCAACAGGGCACTACCAAACCGTCCCAGGTTATTACATTGGCATGTTGCAGCTTCCAGCAGCGGTTGGCTAATTTGTTTTTTGCACTGTATGAGCCATCTGCATTTTTTTTATACCGGCTGTATCTGTCAATGGTTGGTATCAGGTTGTTGGGGTCTGTTTCATATTCGTACACCTGTGCCGTTTTAAAACGCACTGCATCTACACCCACTTCCTTTGCCAGGCGTTTGATATCTTCTATCTGGTGCTCATTTGGTTTTACCACCAAAAACTGGAAGAACACGAACGGGGTTTTGCTATTCAGTTTTTTTTTCCATTTTACAATATTCTTTGCACCTTCCAGCACTTTATCAAGATGGCCTCCAACCCGGTATTGCTGGTAAACATCCTGTGTAGTGCCATCAATGGAAATGATCAGCCTGTCCAAACCACTTTCAACAGTTTTCCTGGCAGCATCATCATTTAAATAGTGTGCATTGGTTGATGTGGCCGTGTATATTTTTTTATCCCTGGCATATTTCACCATTTTCAGAAAATCGGGGTTCAGGTATGGCTCGCCCTGGAAATAGAAAATAAGGTATAATAACTCTTTATGAATATCATCAATGGTTTTTGTAAAAAAGTCATTTTGCAGCATACCTGTCGGGCGGCTGAACTGCCTGAGCCCGCTGGGGCATTCGGGGCAACGCAGGTTGCAACTGGTGGTAGGTTCAAAAGAAACAGAAACCGGGTATCCCCATTGCACCGGTTTTTTTAACAGGCGGCTGACATAAAAACTACTTAGCACTTTAGTGCCGTTGATAAACCGCCGTAAAGTGAGTTTGCTTAGTAAATTTCTGCTATCGTTCCAATTGAATCGGGGCATGGGCAAAGGTAAGCCGATTGGGAATGAAAAAAGATATGCCCTCCTTCATTTTAACTTATTTGAGACAGAAAACCCTGCAATTAATCTTTGTTGGAGGATGAAGTCAGTTCCTCTGTGAGATTACTTTCTGTTTTATCTGTCTTAACCCTGGTTGGGGTAAACAGCAAACTGTTGTTTGTAAACTTTTCGTAATTATTAAAAACCACATTCAGGGTAATAAAATTCATCACATAAGCCTGTGTTTCTGCGGGTAAATATTCTTTTATATCCCAGAAATCAGGATTTTTCAGACCTGTTCTTTTCATAGCATCCCAAACATTGCCAATACCACAATTATAGCTGGCAACCATCAGCAACAGGTCATTATCCAGGTTCCTGCCGCGGTCTTTTAAATAACGGGCAGCAGCATAGGTAGATTTGTTGAAGTTTTTACGATCGTCTTTAACTGCTACAGTTTTTACTGCAGGTTTTTTTGCTCCGGCAATTGCTTTACCGGCCTTCTTCTTTTCAGCTTTTTTCTCTGCTGCTTTTTCCTGTGCTACGTACTTCAATCCATATTCTTTGGCAACTTCATCCATAATCTGCCAGTAACCAACAGCCCCTGCTTTTGAAACAGCATTGGCATTGAAAGCACTTTCAAGTGCCAGCAATACCTTCAGTTCCTGCGGCAGATTGTGTTTTTTTAAAATTGCCGTTGCCTTTGGAAAATATTTTTTACTGCGATTGTAGGTGCGTATGAGATATGCCCTTCTGTTTTCAGAAAATTTTTCAATATAAGACAGCGTTTGCTCTTCATTTCCTGTCAATATATCAGGGAAAACAACATTGGGTTCAAGGGTTATAAAACCTGTATTGGTTTTGGCCGCAGCCAACAATGGTCTTTTGGCTGTATCTGCAAAGAGATTTGCCTTAACTGAACCGCTAATGAGAATAGTAAAAAAAAGTATCCAAACAGGTTTGGATACTTTTAAAAACGAATAAGATTGTTTAATCATGCCTGACTATGTTTTCTTTGGGGATTACCGAATTAAATACGGGCTATCTTCAAAACGGCAAGTTTTACTCATTATTGCCCTTTCACAAAACTTTAGGAACTTTAGTTAACAAACAAGAAAATTCAACATTAAGTAAATTGTCAGATATGCGTATTCTTTTTATTTTTTTAATATTTAGCAGCCTGCAGGTTAAGGCACAAATACCTGCTGAATCCTGCAAGCAGGTGAATGATATCGCTGCACTGGAACAGGCTGCCCACCAAAGAATAATGGCAGGTACAAATACGATTACAAACATCACATCTGCCAGTAATAATTACGATGTAAAATATTATCGCTGCGAATGGGAAGTAAATCCCGCTATAAGATTTATTACGGGGAAAGTAACACTGTACTTTGTAGTAACAGCTGCCACAAATAATATTCAGCTTGACCTGATGAATGCGCTGACCGTTGACAGTGTAAAACAACGGAACCTGGTACTGGCAAAGCAACATAGCAACAATACACTTTCTGTAGACTTTCCGGCAGTGATCAACACGGGTGTGCTGGACTCTATTGCTGTTTATTATAAAGGTGTGCCAGCAAATAACGGGTTTGGTTCATTTGAAACAACCACACATGCAGGAACGCCGGTCATGTGGACGCTGAGTGAACCTTATGGAAGCCGTGACTGGTGGCCATGCAAAAACGGGCTGGATGATAAAGCCGATTCAATTGACATTTTTGTAACGGCACCGGCTCAATATAAAGCTGCTGCAAATGGATTGCTGCAAAGTGAAACGCTGATCGCAGGAGGTACAAAAAAACTGACTTACTGGAAACACCGCTATCCCATTGCATCATACCTGGTTTGTTTTGCTGTTACCAATTTTGCAGTTTTTAATAACAGCGTTTTGCTGGGCAGTACCAATATGCCTATGCAAACCTATTGTTATCCCGAAAACCTGGCTTCTTTTCAAAACGGCACACAAAATACACTGAATGCACTGCAGCTGTTTCACAACAATTTTGGCGACTATCCTTTTATCAA